>JBDKGC010000061.1:0-3756 GCA_039798385.1 Bacillota bacterium | reverse complement strand
CTTTATTATCTTTGGTGGTAAGGAAATAGTAAGGAATATTTTAGCTAGTGCTGGCGTAATTGGATTAGTGCTAGGGGTTGGAGCCCAAAATGTTTTAAAAGATTTATGGACTGGTTTTTTTTTAATCGGGGAACGACAGTTAGAAGTTGGTGACTTTGTTTTAATAAATCAGCAAATAAAAGGTACAGTAGAAGAGGTTGGTCTACGCGTAACCAAAATTAAGGATTTTGAGCAACGAGTGCATTATATTCCAAATAGTACGATTAAGCATGTAACAAACTATAGCAGGGGCAATATTGGGGTATTTGTTAGTATAATACTGCCATTTGAGACAAATGTAGAAAAAGTATTAGACTTTTTGGAAGAGGGCATGAAAAATATAGCTGTTAAATATAGTGCTAAGATTATAGATAAGCCACAAGTTTTAGGTCTAACTGATATTACCCCTTTTGGAGTAAAATTAACAGTGCTGATTAATACTAAGCCTGAGGCGTACTTTTACTTAGCTTGCGAAGTCCGAAAAGAAGTCCTAAGTGTTTTACAGCAGAAAAAAATAACTTTTTGCTATGTATGTAATAATTCTAAATCAAATAAAGATTGTCCCGAAATTTAAAATTATACCTCAATAAGTCCTAAACTTATTTGCAGAGCATCGTTTACTTTTTCCATCATTAAGCTATCAAGATGTGTGATTTTATCTGTTAAACGTTGCTTATCGATTGTGCGTATTTGTTCTAAAAGAATTACAGAATCGCGTTCTAGCTTGTATTTATCCACATGTATTTCAATGTGGGTTGGAAGCTTCGCTTTTTGAATTTGGGATGTAATCGCTGCTACAACCACTGTCGGACTAAAGCGATTGCCTATGTTATTTTGAATAATCAACACTGGTCTAATTCCGCCCTGTTCTGAACCAACAACCGGTGAGAGATCAGCAAAGTATATGTCACCTCTTTTGATCTCCCTGCGTTTTAATGCCAATTAAATTTACACCTCACTGACTTAGTTTATAAAGCTTGTCTGCAGCCTCCTTTTCAGCAATAAATGCTTCGGAAGAGATGTTAAGGTTAATACTTGCCATTTCTGTATACCCTTTTTTCATAATCTCGGTACGGTTATGTGTGAATATACATGGAGCTGTATTATCGTTTGTTGCAAAATCGTAGTCAACATAATTAAATAGGTTAACGTATGATGTGGATTTTTGCTTAACAAGGGGCTTAATTCTTAACGATATCAACGATTGGTTAATCTTTGGCATTAGTAAAACCTCCTCATAAATACACACAATACTCTCTTCCTCATGGTATCATTGTATCTAAAAAAAAGCAAAAATATACCATATTATTCATGCTTTTCTAATATTACTTAAAGAATGTACAGCACATGCGAGCGGCAGGCTCATATATTTTAATCAGTATAAATTCGCGGTAACTTATCTGATATTTTAGTTATTAATTCATATGGAATGGTGTTTGTTCTTTTTGCTAAAGGGTAAAGATTATTTTGGAAGGAGACATCTGAGCCATAGATTACTACTTCTTCTCCTATTTTCACAGGCATTATTTTAGTTACATCTATTGTAGTTTGGTTCATAGAAATTGTGCCTACCACTGGTACTGTTCTTTTTTTTATTAAGACAAAGCCAATATTAGAAAAATTACGAGGGTAACCCTCGGCATACCCGACGGGAATAGTTGCTATATAGGACGGCTTCTTTGTGATATATCTTCGTCCATATCCAATGCTTGTATTAGCAGGGACTAGCTTTAAATTATTTATACGTGTGATCCAGCTGAGGGCTGGTTTTAATATATGTTTATGTTGATTAAACATAGTTTCCGAGGGATAAATGCCGTACATTGCAAGCCCAATGCGTACTAGATTACAGTTCGTAGCACAACCATTGCGCAGAGTTGCAGCACTGTTATTACTGTGAACTAAGGCTATTTTGAACCCATTTTCTTTCAGTTTTACTAATAGTTTATCAAAAGCAGTAATTTGTTGTTTAAGGTAGTTCGAGTTATCTTGATCGGCGGTTGCAAAGTGAGTATAGATACCCTCAATTGTTATTTTTTTTGCTATTGGTGTATCAAGAAAATATTTAAGCTGATCTAATGGTATACCAGTTCTTCCCATCCCCGTATCAAATTTTATATGTACTTTTATTGTTTCTGGTAAATTTTTTGCATTGTAATTTAAATATTTTAAGTCTTCTAAAGAGGCGACAGTTAAGCAAATATTTTGTTTTATAAGATCTACTAGTGCATGCGTAGGTTGCCCACCATAAAATATTAAGATGGGTGTTAATAACCCTGCAGCTCTTAACTCTAAAGCTTCATCGCAAGAGGCGACAGCCAAATATTTCGCACCTGCTTTTACAGCAGCTTTAGCAATAGGAACCATTCCATGGCCGTAAGCGTTAGCTTTTACTACAGCCATAATTTTTGCTTTTCCAATCTTATTTTGAATTGCTTGCAAGTTATGTATAATATTGCTGCTGTTTATTACTAGATACGAGAGAAAGTTATGGGCCATAGTAAAATCCCCTTTAATTAGTAGTTAGTTGCAATGTTTTTATATATTTTTTATAAAGTATAGCATACGAACATGCCTAAGGACAATACATTATAATTGTAGATAATTATACCATAAGCAGCTGGTATTTACCGTTCTGCATAATTAAATCAAAGGTGGTAAACAAATGATACCGTTTCTTTCTTATTTAATGGTCTTTTTTTTAGGGAATAAGGAGATGTTTTACTTATTTTCTATGATTAAAAGCAACACTTTCCCACAACCTTTGGATAAAGAAATTGAAGAGAAATATCTAAAACTTTGTGCTGAAGGAGATAAGGGAGCTAGAAATATGCTTATTGAACATAATTTGCGTCTTGTGGCTCATGTTGCCAAAAAATATGATAATAAAAACGGCGAAACCTTAGATGATTTGGTTTCAATTGGAACAATAGGTTTAATTAAAGCTATTGAATCGTATACCTTAGGTAAAGGTACTAAGTTATCAACATATGCAGCTAAATGCATTGAAAATGAAATTTTAATGTATTTCAGACATGGACGAAAAACAAAAAAAGATATTTCTTTGCATGATCCCATTGCTATGAATAAGGAAGGTAAATCTGTTTTATTGATGGATGTGATAAGTACAGAACAAGATACTATATCTGACCGCGTTGAAACGAAAATAAAACGGAAACAAATGCACGATTTAATAGAACATCTAGATCCACGGGAACAAAAAGTATTATGCTGGCGCTTTGGAATTTTAAATAAGCATGAAAAAACACAACGACAAATTGCTCGTGAATTAGGGATTTCGCGTTCATACGTCTCACGTATTGAAAAAAGAGCATTAATTAAGTTATTTCACCAACTTTATCGTCGGACAGAAGATGAAACAGTTTTTGAGTGGAAATCTCTTTTTTAAAAAAATATAGTTAGACTAGGCTTAAGTAGTGAGTAGTTATGCAGCAGGAATTTTAAACTTTGTGGAGAATATTTTAACTTGTAATGAATAGTTTATCTTTTAGGTTATTTTAGGAGGCACAATTGTGGATATATTAAAGGTTTCTACTAAGTCTAGTCCTAATTCTGTAGCTGGAGCATTAGCTGGTGTGCTACGTGAAAAGGGGAAGGCTGAGTTACAGGCTATTGGAGCAGGAGCTTTAAATCAAGCTATTAAGGCTATTGCTATTGCTCGAGGTTTTGTAGCTCCTAGCGGAATGAATCTAATAT
>JBDKGC010000060.1:0-6534 GCA_039798385.1 Bacillota bacterium | reverse complement strand
CCACTAATGCCATCGAAGTATGCAAAACGATGGTTGCACCACTTCTGTCAGAAATTTTGGGCGAACCAATCGGTGTTTTTAAAAGAATAATGGACAAAAATGAAGCACTAGTTACCATTTTACTAGGCTCGTTGCAAAAATATACTTTTAAAACTGGAGTAGCTAAGATCGCCAAAGAGGGTGGGGATGTCTCCGGAGATAGCTATTGTTATATGCCTTTAGGGACAGGCAAGTATTTAATAGCGTTAAGTGATGGGATGGGGACAGGAGACCGCGCACATGATGAAAGTTTATCTGCCATTAATCTGTTGCGCAAATTGCTGCGTGCTGGTGTAGATGTGGAAAAAGTTTTAGATACTGTAAATGCTATTCTTCGGCTTCGTTCAAAAGAGGAGATGTTTGCTACGCTAGATTTGGCAGTGATTGATACTAGTACTGGCATGGGAAGTTTTGTGAAGGTGGGTTCCACACCAGGGTTTATTAAGCATAAGAAGGGTATAACCCCATTGGTCGCCCAAGCTCCACCTGCTGGGATTTTGGCCCGCATTGAGGTAAAACCTGTAATTCATAAGTTGCAAGCTGATGACTTCTTAATTATGATGACTGATGGTGCTTATGATGCTTTGGAACAGGATCTTCCTGCGCTTTTAAAACAGATTACAGTAAAAGATTCTCAGCTGTTTGCGGATCAGTTGCTGGCGCGAGTCCTGGCGCAAAATGTTAATGATGATGTAACGGTGTTAGTCTCTAAAATGGAACCATATGTGCCAGAATGGGCAACTTTTAGCAGTTGTCGGTAGAAATAGTTACCTATCCTAATCAATTTTCTTTACATAAGAATACATTTTAATGTAACGGAATTATAATTTAACTTTTAAAGGCGGTATAGGATATGTTTTATCATGCTCCTCGTCATGCCTATTATGATCCACGGCTAAATACTTCGGCTACTAATTTTTTAAATAACATAGCAGCTAATCCAGCAGTGCAGCAGCAAGTCGGTAATGCCCTATTTTCGTTGGGTAAAATAGCGCTTGACCCTGTAGCAGATTGGGTCAGCGCAAAAGCAGCTGATCCGGCAGTGCAGCAGCAAGTTGGTAATGCCCTACTTTCGTTGGGTAAAATGGCGCTCAACCCTGTATCAGATTGGGCCAGCGCAAAATTACACGATGCCATTGATAGCTTCACCCATAGCTTAGAGAAACAACTGTTTTAATCTTGCAGGGCCGCTTCATGATCTTGTTCTTATGATGAGGCCCTGTTTAAAAAACCAAAGCTACATAACATAACTTATTGCTTTAATAAAACTAACTATAAATCGGATTTTAATACTAACGTAAAGAAATAGATATGGGTACTAAGTTGTGTTTTGGAATTGCCTAAAGTAGAATAAAATTAAGTAAGTTATTGTATTTTAGGTGTGATTTATGTTGGTCAAAGCTTCTGGTTTACTTGTAAAAGAGTTAAGAGCTGTTTTGGTAAAACACGAACTATTTAAGACAAATAGACGTTTATTGGTAGGTTGTTCAGGTGGTCCTGATTCAACTGCACTTTTGCACGCCTTGTGGAGCTTGCGGGAGTCCGAAATGGCAAATTTATATATATCTGTTGTGCATGTCAATCATGGGCTGAGGCCACTGGAGAGTGACAAAGAAGAGGCGCGGTTGCAACAATTTGCCCAACTTTTAGGTGTGACATTTATTGTAAAAGCTCTTAATTTAAAGGATGCTGGACACGAGACAGCGCGAACATGGCGCTATAATGCTTTTTTAGCCGTAGCGGCTCAAGAAAAGAGCAATGCTTTGTTATTGGCACATCATGCTGATGACCAAGCAGAAACAGTTTTAATGCGTCTTTTAAGAGGGACAGGCTTAACAGGATTGTGTGCAATGAAGGAAATTTCTAACTATCAAAAAATAGTTGTGGTTCGCCCACTAATTAATTTGTCAAAAAAAGTGATTGATAATTATGTAAAGCAACATAACTTACCTGTTAGTTATGATAGTAGTAACTATTCAATGAAATATATGCGGTCCCGTTTAAGGTATGAGCTAATGCCATTGCTTTTAAGCTATAATCCAGCGGTTAAAAAAAACCTGTGTCAACTAGCTTCTTTAGCTAATTCTGAAGAGCAGGCTTGGGATGATGTTTTGCCTAACATTTTAAATAAAGTTATTTGCAAAAAAACTAATGATCAGCTAATATTAGATGTAGATCTGTTAATGCGGTATAAGATTGGGTTGCAACAGAGACTAATACGAAGTCTTTTGCGAACGTTGCAGCCTCGTTTACCTAATCTTAGTTTTAGAGTGATTAAGGCCATATGTTCTCTACTAGCAGCTGATAAAACCTTAGCACGGCAAATAATTCTATCTGATAAGTGGCGCGTAATTCGGGAATATGATAAGCTAAAAGTACTGCGAAATAAGACTTTAGAGTGTCACGGAACGCCAATGATTTTAAAGATCCCGGGTAAGAATTATTTACCTTTTTTCAACGGATTGATTGAGGGTATTATATCAGAGGTGCAGGTTGCTCCGCGAACTGTCTATGTAGATTATGCTGTACTGGATTACGATTTAATAACGGAAAAGTTAGTGGTTCGCTCGCGATACCCTGGTGATCGGATAGCGTGTCTAGGTATGATGGGCTTAAAAAAAGTGAAAAATGAGTTTATTGATGTTAAAATCCCTAGGAGTTGTAGAGAACGCATACCGCTTGTCTGCATGGGGAAGCAGATTATTTGGATTCCAACGGTGAGAAGGTCACGATATGCTTTAATTACACCCCGGACAACTAAGTATCTGCATCTTTTTTGGTCTTTTGAATCTTAGGTAAGTGAATAATAGTAGTAAAATATAACGGGGGTTCGCATGAAGAAACATTTACAAAAAAACGGTTTATTGTTAGGAGTTATAGGGTTATTTAGTCTCTTTTTATTTATTAATTTTTTTCACTTTTTTTACGCTGGTCCAGAACGATATAGTTATAATCTATTTCGGGACAAGTTGACTAATAATGAAATAATGGATGTCACGCTTTGTCCTGAAGAAGGTGGAACCTATTTAATTAAGGGTAGATTGAAGAATGATCCTAAGCACGTGTTTGAAACACGTGCCCCAATTGGCAGTGCCGTCGAACAAGCTTTAAATGCTTCAAGTGTAAAAGTGGAGTATGAAAAATTGCCAAACTTGCCCTTCTGGGTTAATTTAGTTTTACCGGTATTGCTACCGATAGTGATTATGGTAATAGTTATTTTACTATTTCACAATCAAATCCAGGGCGGCAGCCGCGGGATGAGTTTTAATAAAATTAAAGCTAGTTTTGGTAGTGGTGATGATAATAAAGGAAGATTTGCTGATGTAGCTGGGGCTGACATGGAGAAGACAGAATTGCTCGAAATTGTGGACTTCTTAAAGGATAGCCGAAGTTATGTGAAGATGGGGGCTAAGATTCCGAAAGGTGTACTGTTAGTTGGACCGCCTGGGACAGGTAAGACCTTGTTAGCCCGTGCAGTGGCTGGTGAGGCGGGTGTTCCCTTTCTGTCTATTAGTGGTTCGGAATTTATGGAGATGTTTGTAGGGGTCGGTGCTTCAAGGATACGAGACCTATTTGAACAAGCCGAGAAAAATTCGCCTTGTATTATCTTTATTGATGAAATAGATGCCGTCGGGCGGCATCGTGGTGCTGGTTTAGGTGGCGGTCATGATGAACGTGAGCAGACTTTAAATCAGTTATTAGTTGAAATGGATGGATTTAATGTTAATAAAGGAATTATTGTCATGGCAGCAACAAATAGGGCTGATATTTTAGATCCCGCACTCTTGCGTCCCGGACGCTTTGATCGCCAAATAACGGTTTCACTACCAACAGTCAATGCGCGACATGAAATCTTAAAAGTGCATGCAAAAAACAAACCACTTACGAATGAAGTTGACTTAAAGGCTATCGCAGAGCGAACGACAGGTTTTTCTGGTGCAGATTTAGCTAGTGTCTTAAACGAAGCGGCGTTACTTGCTGCTAGATTTAATAAATCAGCGATTACAACCTCTGAGATTGACGAAGCAATCGACCGGGTCTTGATGGGTCCAGCTAAGAAAGGGATGGTTGTAAGTAGTAATGAATTAAAAATGATTGCTTATCATGAAGCAGGGCATGTGGTTCTAGGGTACTATTTAGGTGAGGATGCTGTAGTACACAAGGTGACAATAGTGCCTCGGAAAGATGCGGCTGGTTATGCAATGATTGGTCCTAAAGAAGATCGGATTATTACAACCAAGCGGGAGTTGTTAAATCAAATAACAGGATTGTTAGGTGGACGAGTAGCGGAAAAGCTTGTTTTTAATGAATCTAGTACCGGTGCTTCGAAAGACTTTGAAATGGCTACAGGTATTGCACGAGCTATGATTACAGAATATGGGATGAGTGATAAACTAGCTACAATGCTTTATGGTGATACGCGAGAGCAAGTCTTTTTAGGCCGTGATCTCGGATCTCGTAAAAACTGTAGTGACCAGATCGCCTATGAGATAGATATGGAGATGCAGCAAATTATGCGCGACTGTTATCGAGCTGCGGAAACTTTAATTAAAAAGCATCGCAATAAGTTAGATTTGATAGCAACCGAGTTGCTAGCACGTGAGACACTGGTGCGTGAGCAGATTATTGAACTCATGAAGTATGGCAAACTGGCAGTAACTGATGAAAAGAATACCAAAGAGAAAAATAAAGATGATTTAGACGATGTAAAAGTAAACATTCAAAAAAAGGATATAAAAGAACTTGACGAGCAAGCAAATAAAGATGACAATAAATAATAAATAGCGATGTGTGGTTAGAAAAAAATTGGTAGGTGGTGGCGAGAGTGACATATAGGCATCAGAATACAGGAGCTAAAATTTTAATTCACTCTAGTATTTGGTATGCCCCGGTGTTGGTTCCCTTGATCGTTATGTGTGCTGCTAAAGAAGACCGCGAGTTAAGACAACTATCATGTCAAGCTTTATTTTTCCACCTATTATTTTTCTTTATTCCGTTTGTTTTTTTTCTTTCATTTGGGGGTCTATTGTTTTTAAATTTACTGGTGAATGCTTTGCCAATTTTGGTAGCAATTCTTACAGGAGTTATTGCTCTATGCGTACTTTATTTTATAGTTCCCGCGGTTGGAATATTAAAAGCTTTGCAGGAAAAGCCTTTTAATTATCCTATTAGTAGCTGGTTTATAAAGTTATAAAAGGAGGGTTCATCTGTTGAAAAGGGTTGAGAAGGAAGTTGTTATAGTGGAGTCAGATGAAAAAGAGACAAAAAATTGGCGAATTATTGTGCAACTGAGTGCGCTGTTATTTGGATGGGTTGGAGCATTGGTGGTTTATTTTGTAGCCCGTTCAAAGAAAAAAGCAGATGCTGTAAGTTTAGCGAAACAAGCAGGTGTTTTTTTGTTTTTCGCTAGTATACCTATAGTTTTGGTGGAGGGTTGGCTAATTTCTGATGGGACAAGGGGTCTTTCTGGTGGCCTTATAGTTCCTGGCTCAATAGAGCTAACTTTTCTTACAATGTTGTATGGATATCTAATAAAAATGGTTCCATTATGCGGAGTTATATATGCTTTTTTAGGTAAGTCTTTTCATTATCCCTTGGTCCACCGCTGGGTAAAATAGTAACTGTAAGGAGTTGTTTTTGGAAATGTCTAGTATTAAAGAGCAAGATTGTCGGGAAGTATTAATGGTTGATTTAGCTTATCAATTTCTGCTAGATCAGCAAGATCCGGTGAGCTATAAAGATTTGATGGATCAAATTTTTTTGTTAAAAGGTTTTAGTAAAGAAGAGATAAAAAATAATATAGCGAGTCTTTATACAGATTTTAATGTAGATGGTCGTTTTGTCTGTGTTGGAAGAGGTATGTGGGGACTTAGGAGTTGGTATCCAGTAGAACGTAGTTCTGATGCAGCTGTTGCTCTAGGTATGCGGCAAGATGATCTAGAAGAGGAAGAGTTAGTTGACGAGGTGGAGGAGGCAATACCGTTGGAAAAAGAAGAAGCTATTTTGACGGATGCAGTCCTAGGCGAGGATTTAGAGGAAGAATTAGAGGAGGTTGACGGCGAGCTAGACGAGGAGGAGTATTAGGTGTGTGCAGAAGTAATTGATGGTAAGGCGCTGGCGGCTGAAATTTATACGGAGTTAGCGCAAGAGGTAACGAGCTTAAAACAAGCGGGTAGGCAGCCGAAGCTTGTTGTTTTGTTAGTAGGCAGTCATGAAGCTTCACTTTCATATGTTCGAGCTAAAAAGCGAATCGGTGCTACTATAGGTATAGAGGTGCTGCTGGAGCAGTTTGCGGAAGATGTTACCGAACAGGTTTTATTAACTCGTATCAAGGAGTTAAACGAAGCACAATCGGTCGATGGTATTTTGGTGCAATTACCGTTGCCGGTTCATATTTCGGTTAACAAGGTTATTTGTGCTATTTTACCCACAAAGGATGTCGATGGTTTTCATCCTTTAAATGTGGGACGCTGGATGACTGGGCAAGAGGCTTTT
>JBDKGC010000059.1:0-3853 GCA_039798385.1 Bacillota bacterium | reverse complement strand
TAGTTACAGGAACATAGACATGATAACTTGGAGTGTTGTCTATTGCTGGGGCAGGCTTTTTTGCGCTGGTAATCTGATCTTCAATAAGGTAGCGATTTTCTCTAGACCTTATTTCGTCTGCAGCTTTAGTCGGGGAGCAAAATAGTATTGTTCCTAATAGAAAATAAGATAATGGGCGAAAAGGTTTTCGGTTCATTTGTGCACGTCCCTTGTTTATTGATTCTGGCAAATTATTAATTTGCTTTGCAAGTGCTGGAGTGCTTCGGCGTTAACGCTCCTTGGAAAGCGCTGATTGATTTTTGGCAACAGCAGCATAGCATACTTACTTCCTACTTCGATTTGTAAGCTAAAAAGCCTGGTTAGAAAAATTTTTCTGAGCTAATTTTCTAAACGCCATATTTTTTTATACACATACTTCAAATCTTTTTAAATATGTTTTGGACTAGCGGAGAAGCGGCCCAGCCTTTATTGACAGCAATCGGGGAATTGTGATATTTTAGAGATACTTTAAAGCGGATACTTTGCGGTAGGCGGTGGCCTTGCATGCTTTCATTTCAACAGTTAGTCAGTACCTTACAACAATTTTGGGTGGATCAAGGTTGTGCGCTCTCTTTTCCTTACGATATTGAAACAGGAGCCGGCACCCTTAATCCTAGAACGATGCTGCTAGCTTTAGAAGGTAAGTCTTGGCGGACGGCTTATGTGGAGCCGTCGCGGCGGCCGGCGGATGGTCGATATGGTGAGAATCCTAATCGCTTGTACCAGCATCATCAGTTTCAGGTGCTAATCAAGCCTTCACCTGCTGACATCCAAGATCTTTATTTAGCTAGTCTAACAAAGTTAGGTTTGAACTTAGCTGAGCATGATATTCGATTTGTGGAATCAAATTGGTCAAATCCTACTTTTGGATCAGCAGGCCTAGGATGGGAAGTATGGCTTGACGGGATGGAGATCACGCAATTTACTTATTTTCAACAACTAGCTGGCTTTGATCTTCGCCCAATAGCAGTTGAGCTTACATATGGATTAGAGCGCTTGGCTTGTTATTTGCAAGGGGTTACTTCGGTTTTTCAGTTGGTTTGGCAAGATGGTGTTACTTATCAAGATCTTTTTCAGCGTGGTGAATATGAGCAGTCTAAATATGCTTTTGAATTGGCCGATGTTGAAATGTTAAGAAACCTATTTAAGTTATATGAGAACGAGGCTGAGCGGATTTTACAGGAGCACACTGCAGTTGTTGCCTATGACTATCTTTTAAAGTGTTCACATACCTTTAATTTATTAGAGGCTCGTGGATCCTTGGGAAATATGGAGCGGATTAGTTATATGGGGCGTTTACGACGTTTAATGCAGAAATGTGCTCTAGTCTATTTAGCAAAAGAGAGTGCTGATGTTGATGTTTAAAGATTTACTAATAGAGCTCTTGTGTGAAGAGCTGCCGGCACGGTTTATACCTCTTTTAGAGAACTCTTTACAAGAGCAACTTTTAAAGTGGTTAGCAGAGCAGCGCATAACATATGGAGAGTTTACTTTATTTTCGACCCCTAGACGTGTAGCAATTTTAGTAAGTAATGTTGCTGATTGTCAGGGAGAAAGTATAGAGTTAGTACGTGGCCCAGCTTTAAAAGCAGCGCAACAGGACGGTGTCTGGACAAAAGCTGGGCAGGCTTTTGCTGCTAAAGTTGGTTGTACGGCAGATGATTTAATCATTAAAAGTTATAAGGAACGATCTTATGTTTATGCCAATGTTCGCCAAGCTTCAAAGTCTACTAGGGAGCTTTTGACGCAAGGTATTCCAACTATTTTGAGTTCAATTCATCTAGCGCATGTTATGCATTGGGGTGAAGAGGAACAAGGGTTTGTTAGACCAGTTAGAGGACTGATTGTTTTATATGGTGGGGAGGTTGTGAAGACGAAGTGGGCTGGCGTTACTGCGCGTCGTTCAACTATCGGTCATCGCTTTTTAAGTACTAAAGAGATTGTTCTTGAGCACCCAAGCCATTATTGTAAGCAGCTCAAGGAACAGTATGTCATACCTTCAGCAACCGAGCGCCGAAGGATTGTTTTAGAGCAGTTAGCAGCAGCGGAGAAAGAACATAACTTTACGATTCCTTGCGATGAAGAGTTATTGAATGAAGTGGTTAATTTGGTAGAGTATCCTACGGTCTTAATGGGTAGTTTTGAGCCAGAGTATTTAGCACTGCCCAAAGACGTGCTTGTAACCTTTATGCGTGCTCATCAACGGTATTTTCATGTTGAGGATAATGACGGGCACTTGTTACCTAAGTTTCTTTTTGTAAGTAATGGTGGATGTCCAGAAAGGGTTGTGGAAGGGAATGAATGCGTGTTACGCGCCCGCGTAAGAGATGCTGCTTTTTTTTATAATGAGGATAAAAAGGTTTCTATCACGCAGCGGAAGCAGATGCTGAATCAGATAGTTTTTCAAGATGGTTTAGGCTCGTTGGCTGATAAATGCAAGCGGTTAGTAAAGGTCTGTAGTGCTGTTGGCAAGCACTTTGGGCTTACCTTAGAAGAACAAGAGTATTTGTTGCAAGCGGCCGAGAGCTGTAAGTTTGCCCGTAGCACATTGTTAGTAGGTGAGTTTACAGAACTTGAATCGAAGTTGAGTGCGGTTTATGCTGAGCATGCCGGATTACATCCTTTAGTGGCAAAGATTATATTTGATCATTATTGTCCTGAAACACCAACTGCTCAATTACCAAGTACCGAACTTGGGGCTATTTTAGCAGTTGTTGACCGTTGTGATACCTTAGCGGCTAACTTTGGGATTGGTTATCGACCAACGGGTTCTTTAGATCCCTATGCTTTGCGGCGAGCAGGTGGAGCGCTGGTGCGTGTTTTAACGAATACAAATTGGACTTCTAAACAGATAGCTTTTTTAATGGAACAGGTCTTATTAACGTTAGAAGAAGCTGGTCTTTTGCAAGTTGATCGACAAGCTGTAACAGCTGAGCTGTATGACTTTTTAGCTTTAAGATTCAAAAAGCTGCTTGGTTCAGAAGATATCCCTCTCGATGTTGCGGAAGCAGTCTTAGCCGCTGGTATAGATTTTTCATCCATGGCGCTTGCTAAAGCCAGAATATTAGCGGAGCAGAAAAAAGAAGCTTCATTCATTCGGAATTGTCAAGCCTTTGTGCGGGTGACAAACTTAGCTAAGGAGTCTATGGTAGAAGGGGTTGTACAGGAAGAGCTATTAAGCTTGGTGTTTGAAAAAGAACTTTATCAACAACTCTGTGCAGCGCAAGTGGAGTTTTTAGCTAAGCAAGAAGAGTTGGCTGCAGAAGAGATGTATGCTGCGTTAGGTAGACTTGCACCTTTTATTGAAGCTTTTTTTGACAATGTTCTAGTTAAGGTCGAGGAACAAGTCGTACAGGATAATCGACTGGCGTTATTAGCCGAAATTGCTAAGTTATGTCATGCCTATGCCGAATTTAAGTTGCTGAGCTTTTAAAAGAGAGATATGCTACAAAAAACCTTAGTTAAAAAAAGGCGGTAGAAGGATAATTTAAGCTTAATATAGAAAAAATTAGCAGATAAATTTAAGCTATAATAGTGGACTGTGTAATTGTTGGTAATCTAGAAAAGTTTCCTCAATATATGAGAACTATAATTAATGTAACCTAAATATTTTATATAGCAGTGGTTACATCTTTTGCTTGTAAGTCCTTTTAAAGATATTTTTATTTATGCTATCCTACTAGTGATCTATGTGTTGTTGTATAATTTAGTGTGGTTAAATCAAAAGGGATGGTTTTTTTAGGATGCCACAGGGTATTTATGGAGATTTGGTTACTAAGATTAGGGAAGAGAACGAGATCACCGAAGTAATAGG
>JBDKGC010000058.1:0-3024 GCA_039798385.1 Bacillota bacterium | reverse complement strand
ATCTTTTATTTAATTCGAAGCGATCAGTTACTAATTTAGAAAGTATTGGGTTACGTTTTATTAGCTCCTGTTCTTTTAAAGCCTCAAAGCGTGTTTTATTTTCTCTGGCAAGATCGTCAAGATCGAGAATCAAGCAATCTATATATTCTTTTGTACGCTCTAAAGCTTGTATTATCTTCTTGTCTTTTCCAATTGCTGTAATCTTTTCTTTTGCCACTGGTTGTTTTTCTTTTTCAACAGCAACTTTTGGGGTTGACGGTGGTACGCGTCGCTGCTCTTTTGCTAGTCGTTGTTTTTCTTTTTCCTGCTTTCGAGCCAACTCTATCGCTTCCTGTTTAGCTTTTTTTGCTGCTTTTTTTCTAGTTTTACTGTTTGGTTGACTATTTTGTTCTGGTCGCAATGTTTTTCCAGAAATTTCTGATGTATCGGTGGTTGTTATCGCCATTTCTTCTAGGGCTTTGACACGAGCCTGACGTTCCTGTTCGTTCTTTTCCGCCTCTTTTATTATTCTTAGCGCCTCTTCTTCTGTGCCTACCACAACTTTATGTTCAGAAGGTAACGTCTGAATATCAACTTCTGCGGTCGATTCATCAGAAGCTTCCTCGGTTTTAAGAGGTTTTTTTCTAGTAGAAGGGAGGGACTCATTAGGGATAACAAAGGGCTGCTGACGATTTTTTGTGGTTTGTCTAGGATTAGGCTGAGTTGCTGCTGTTGTTAAAGAAGCTTTTGTTGCCTGAGCCAGTTGGTGTTGTTCATCTGGATTCATTTTTTTTGAACGTTGCATCGCTTTGGCCACATCTGGATCTTGTGGTGCTTGCTCAGGTATAAATTCTTCTAGCGTTTTTTTACTGGGCTTTTCTTCTAAGGTTTCAGCAGTGTCCACTGTGCCGCTTGGGAGTGCCTCACTACTTAACCTAGATGATGCATTACTGGAAGAAGATAGAGTTGCAGTAAAGGAACTTGGGAAAATTGGACTGGATTGCGAATCTTGCTCTTGTTCTGCTAAAGATGCTTGTGCTAATTTTTCTGTTAACCGCTCTACATCCTTAGGGTTTTGCCATGGCGGTGGGGTAGAGCCTGGTGGCATAAATTCCCCTAATGTTCTAGCAGGGATAGTAGTCGCCGGCTTATTAGTGTTAGCGGCATTAGCGGGACTAGAAAACAACACATAACTGGCACCTAAGCAGGCACTTAATAAAAACAAGCCTTTCCTACACATACAAGACATAATATAACAACCCTTCTTTTATACAAAACCTGATGTATTTTAATATCACATAATTATTGTACTAAAGCAGCATTTCGCCTGTCAAGCTGGCAGGGAAATCACTAGTTATTATAATGAAAATTAAACTCCTAACTTAATTTATTGTCTGATATTTTATAGAAGTAGTACGAGCTTGTTGCCGAGTCGTCTATCTTAGATGTCGCTTACTGCAGGATATAGGCTTATGACCTATCGCCATTTTAGGCATTTATACATAGATTATTTATATAGATAATAGAAAAAAAGGAGCACAATGATGGGAAGAATCTACAATTGGGAAGTTGATCCTTCCACCAATCAGGTTACATCATATGCATTGCCCGTTGCCGTCTCGGGCAATAACATCTCTGCCATAGCAGATGGGAGTTACAGCGGACTATTTAACGGAGCAATCGATAGCAACAATAATTTATATCTTTGGGGGCATCAAAATCCTCAAACACCTTTTTTGCTTGAGCTGCCACCAAAACTACTAAATACCAACTTTTGTAGTTCTTCTATTGGAACAAATAATACTGGTCTTACAGTAACAGCTATAGATATTGAGGGGAATCTCTATTCATGGACATATGATCCCGGCGTCCAAAATCCTCAGATATTAAATTTACCTCAGCGAATGTTAGCTAAAAAGTTTTGTAGTGTTATGGCTGGACATAATCTAAATTTTGCCATAGACATTAATAACAATCTATATACCTGGTACTATGATATTAATAACAATCCAATCCTTGTGGAACAACCAGCAGCTCTCCTAACTAAAAAAGTTGCCTATATATCTATCGGTTACTCTGTAAACTCCGCCATCGATACGGACAACAATCTTTATACATGGGGTTTCAACTCTTTCCCTACTAATCCTATTCTTCTTACTCTGCCACAAGAGGTCATAAATAAAAAAATATGTAAAGCTAGTACAGGAAATATAAATGCGGCTGCCCTAGATACTGATAATAACCTGTACGCCTGGATAACAGCACCTAATCAAAATCCTAAGATGCTAGACCAACCATCACAATTGTCAAATAAAAAATTTTGTAATATCTATAGCCTTCTAAACAATAATCCTATGTATGCTGCTATCGATACTAGCCATAACTTATATACTTGGGGTTATGATAATAACCAGAACCCTCAAATCTTAGCACAACCAGCCTCTTTAAAAGGGAAAAAAATATATAGTGCAGTTGGTACAACCACCACCGCGCCGATATTTACCGCTTTAGCCTTTGACTCCTTTACAGTTGCTTGCCCTAATAACATTTCACTCAGCAGTGCCCAGCCAGTCCCGGTAAACTATGATTTCCCATCTATTAGTGATCCTGTTCTACAAGTAGAAACAACGTTACTAGATGGCACTGTTATCAATCCTGGATATATTTTTCCTTTAGGTATAACAACTGTTATCTGCCGCACTATACCTAAAAACTGTGGAGCTAGTTCATGTTTCAAGTCTTGCAACCTTTGTCCGTGCTGTTCTTTTACCGTAACTATCACACCATCTGTTATCCCACCAATACCTACCACACCTTCCTCCGCTACAGTTAATATTCCTAATACAGCGATCAAAACAACTAAACTTTATGACTGGGTAGTTACCAATGATGTACACCGCATAACAATAAATCTTACTTCGGACTCAAAAACTACGGAACAGGCAGAAATTTAATTATATACATTGTATCTCTAAACCTATAACGGATATAATTAGAGATTATATGCTTACTTAAGTCCAGCTAATGGGCGTTGCTCTCTTACCA
>JBDKGC010000057.1:0-3485 GCA_039798385.1 Bacillota bacterium | reverse complement strand
CCCCCTGGTTGCTACTACCACTTTTTCTTCTACTAAAGTCGCCTCGGCATCAAGCCATTCAATCGATTTAGGTAATGCATCTCGTATTTTCTTCTTGCTTCGGGCAAAGTAACAATGGTTGCCAGGAGAAATCACTTTTTTGCCAGGTAACTGTGCTATCCAATCAAAGTCACACATTGCTTGTTCTAAGCGCAATGCCCAACTAGTATCTCCTGGCATTAATACCGTATCTTTTTCTGTCACTACCCGTAACCAATTTTCTTTTAGTTTCAAATAATGCTTTCCCCAACCAAAAATATCCATTGGCTTGGCTATCGCAGCGGTCATAGCCTGCTCATCAGCTAAAACTACTTTTTTAGTAAACGAAAGATGTAAATCGCTAATAGCAAAGATAGACATTTTTAACTTAGCCTCAAATTTAAATAAATGTGAAATATATTAAATATAGGTTAAACACAGTCTCTTTTCTCTTCTTAGAAACATATTATAACACGACCATAATTATATCATAACCCGGTTAACTTACCTGTAACTATGGTGTTTGACAAAATTAACTTACCCCCTAAAAATTTATAGGAGGTTTTTTTGTGCCAAAATATAACAATAAACCTTCGGTAAACATAAAAAATTTGGAATTCAAAAAAAGTTGTCCTCTTCCAAGACGCGGTTTAGCTGGTGGCTTTAACACCGAACGCGCACTGTTTTTAATTTGTTGTATTGAACAAGCTTATCTAATGGCTGACAAAAAGCCAGCCTCTATTCCTCTAGGCTGGACAAAACTCTTATGCAATGAAGATTTATTCATTATAAAAAATAACACGAACACAGAACTTGTGATGGCCTTTAAAGGGACAACATCATTTTTTGATGTTCAATTAGATGCAAATATAGCAAAACATCATTTGTGGCCACTCGATAAGAGTGAAAAAAAACCTTATCGTGTACATGCAGGTTTTTATGATGGCTACACAAAAATTATAAGAGCTTATAATACACAAATAAACTTTGTCATTAGTCAACTAATTAAGTTTCCTAAGATGAGGTTATACATTACAGGCCATAGTTTAGGAGCAGCATATGCTACCCTCTGTGCCTTTGATTTAGCAGCTTCATATTCAACCCGTCTAGAAGTCTATACCTTTGGCTCACCACGTGTAGGGAGTCCTAGTTTCGCTGCGGCCTATAACGAACTGCTTGGTTGTTGTAGTTATCTTGTACGAAATGAAATGGATCCCATTGTCTACTTACCTTTTGGGCATATGGATATAGATAAAATTAAGCGCATTCCTACCTTAGGCAGTATCTCAACTACATTAGCACGCTTTCTAAGCGGCATGATTACAAAAGCTGCCTTAGATCCAATCTTAATGCTGGCCGCTATTTTAGGACCTACCGTAGTTACATTATTGCAACTTTTAAGCAGCTCTACTTTTTTGCATACTGCTAAAAAATACCGCATTCGCCGGCCAAATAAAACTTGGACTGGCCCGATTAGTGGCCACCACTATACCGGTTTAAGTAAAAAAGCTCATCAATTATCGACTGGCTATTTTAAACCTCTTAGCAAACTGTTAACATTAACAGAATTTTTACAATGGCAAAAGCGCATAGGCACTCCGGCTCTTAACTTTACTTATTCTAATAAAAAAGATTTAATAGTAGTAGAAGTTCTATCCCCATGTCCTGTCAGGCCTTGCCAAAAAAAATAATAAACACCTTGCATTTTAACTAATTATAGCTTTAAAATGGTAACGGAGCTTACTTAAACAAAAAGGAGATGTATATGGTGCGAACATGGGTAGATAAAGAAACTTGTATTGCTTGTGGTGCTTGTGGTGCTGCTGCTCCATTAGTTTATGCTTATGACGATGAGGGTATAGCCTACGTTAAATTAGATGATAACACAGCTAGTGTTGATGTTCCCAAGCATCTTGAGCAATGTGTATCAGAAGCACAAGAGTGTTGTCCAACCGAATCTATTAAAGTAAAAGAATAACAAGGAGTTGTCATAGATGTCCTCAGATTTAATTGTAGATGCCTTTATTGAAATACCAACTGGAAGCCAGAATAAATATGAATACGACAAAGAAAGACGGATTTTTCAGCTCGATCGTGTGCTTTTTTCACCAATGCACTACCCTGCCGAATATGGATATTTACCAGGAACATTAGCTAAAGATGGGGATCCCTTAGATATTTTAGTTTTAAGCACCCACCCTACTTTTCCTGGATGCACCATCCAAAGTCGAGTAATTGGAGTGCTGCTCATGTCTGACGATAAAGGACAAGATGAAAAATTACTAGCTGTCCCGCAGGTTGATCCACGCTTTAACAATATCAACTCTCTGCAAGAGATTCCTGCCCATACTTTAAAAGAGATAGCACATTTTTTTGAAGTATACAAAAACTTAGAAAACAAAGAGACAGTCATTAATGGCTGGCAAGATAAAGAAACAGCCCAAGTCCTTTATCAGGAGTGTATTAAGCGGTATCAAAATTCGAATTCTTAACTATACTAAAAAAAATTAATCTTTAGTTAACAGTGCTCCTAAAGTTAGAGAGTGGTCTTTATTGGAAAAAAAAAGTTGTAATAAAGTTTTTTCAGGTAAAACACCAATTGCATAGCCTTGTTCATTTGTGACAGTAATTATGTTATAGCGTTCTTTATACCACTGAGACATGGCTACATATAGGGGTTTACTTTGGTCAATAATTTTAGGTGAAATTGGTTGATTATAGTTAACCCCTTTTCTCATTCGGGCTAACAAAAACCGTAAATATAGATACTGTCTATTCCGTAGAGCCTGATAATTTAGAAAAAATAGAAAACTGGCACAGATAGCTATTGGTAAATGAATACCAGATGCTGGGAGCAAAAATGAAGCAACAAATAATCCTGTGGCAGAAAATAGACTGAAAAGCTGGGTTATAAATAAACATTTATCGTAAGGGACGTAGTAACTAAGCAATGCTTGTAACAATCGCCCGCCATCTAAGGGATAGATAGGAAGCATATTAAAGCAAGCAATAATAAGGTTACAAAACAAAAAATAATAATGCCATTGCCCCGTCCAAATACCTGCACAAAATATTAAATGTAAAAAAAATCCTAAACAAACATTATATAATGGCCCTGCTAAAACAACTATAATCTCTTCACGAGCTAGAGCTGTACTCCAATCATCTGTTTTAAGCATTCCTCCGAACGGAGCTATTTCAATTGAAGATATTTTCCAATTAAACAAATAAGCTGCAGTTAAGTGACCCAATTCATGGATAAAACTTAACACAAAAAAAGTAATAATCGGAACAAAATCGCCTCGGATGATAGAAAAAGAGACAATTATCCAAAATAAAGGATTTATGCATAATTTGGTTTTGCATAAACTATTCAAAAGGAATCTTCCCAACCGGGTCAATAAAACTTCCCTTCTCTTTTAAAGCAAAGTACGTAAGTGGCCTATTTTTAATAATACTAACAATAC
>JBDKGC010000056.1:0-10588 GCA_039798385.1 Bacillota bacterium | reverse complement strand
GCCAGGTATCTTATCTAGCTTAGCTAATGCTGCTAAACAGGGAATTCTGCTGAAGGCCGGACGTGATCTAGAGACTCTTGCTAAGGCTAAGGTGGTTGTTTTTGATAAAACTGGTACCTTAACAACTGGGAAACCGCAAGTGACGAGACTGCTTACGCTTGGTAAGGAATCAGAGTTTGAAATATTAAAGGTAGCTAGCTCATTAGAGTCGATGTCTGATCACCCGATAGCAAAAGCAATTGTTGCTAAAGCAGAAGCAGAGCAAATTAAAGTTATCGAACCAGAAAGTTTAAAAGAACATATTGGTTATGGTGTTGAAGGTGTAGTTGAGGGGCAAAATTGGCGATTAGGCAAGCCGTCATTTTTTGAGCAAGAACTATGTAAAGCATGGGTACCGGAAATTGAAGATTTAGAATCGATGGGGCAGACAGTTATTTTACTAGGTAACAAAAAAAATATTATAGCAATTATTGCTTTGCAAGATACCTTGCGACAAGAGGCAAGCTATGTTGTCCGGGCACTTAAACAGATGGGACTTTTATGTGTAATTTTGACAGGTGATCAAAAATTGACAGCGGAGGCAGTTGGCAAGGAACTAGGACTCTCTAAAATTTATAGTGAGCTGCTGCCGATTGATAAGGTAAATATTTTAAAAGAGTTACAACAGACAGAAGATAACGTAATCATGATAGGCGATGGGTTAAACGATGCTCCCGCCTTAGCTACAGCGCAGGTAGGCATAGCATTAGGTAAAGGTGGTAATAACATTACCATTCAAAATGCAGATATTATCTTTACTAATGATGATCTTTGTAAGTTAGTTAATTTGTTGTGCTTAGCGCGTAAGGCCGAAGTTATAATCAAACAAAATATGTTTTTTTCTATTACAGTTATCTGTACCTTATTAGTTCTTAATCTTGTTCGGGATATCTCGTTACCTTGGGGTGTTGTTTTTCATGAAGGTAGCACTTTGCTTGTTATTTTAAATGGTCTGAGATTGCTAGGCTATAAATGTGGTATGAAAAAAACGCCTGCGAAGACTCTAGAAAAAACTGTAGTTAACAATGGTACAACCGAATAGCTACTGTTTTTGTAAGGTGCGACAAGCTATGCGTTATTCGGTTTGCAACTCACGCAGTGCTTGTTGTAATTTAGTTTTATTTCTTGTCTGATTATCCACTTTTTTTAAGATGCGTGCTGGGGTCCCTCCGACGACCACTTCAGCAGGAACATCGTTAAGCACTACGGCGCCTGCTGCGACGACCGCTCCTTGGCCCACTCGGACACCCTCCAGCACGACGGCATTGGCACCTAACAAAACATTATTTTCAATCGTTGTTGGCTGTGCAGAGGCCGGTTCAATTACACCTGCTACTACAGCACCCCCGCCAATGTGACAGTCATCACCAATTATAGCGCGTCCACCAATCGAGGCATTAATGTCAATCATGGTGCGGTCACCAATCTGTGCCCCTATGTTTATCACGGCCCCCATCATAATAATTGCGTGGTCGCCAATTTTTACGTGTTCTCTAATAATAGCTCCCGGTTCTATGCGGGCATTAAGTTCTTTTATATCTAGTAAAGGGACAGCACTGTTGCGCTGGGTAGACTCTACCACATAATCTGTAATCTCTGTTTTGTATTTGGCAAGCATAGGTTGTAAAATTGACCATTCTCCAAAAACAACACCAACTTCATCTTGCAAAAATGCTTTACATGTTGGCGAAAAAATTAACTTGTTTAAGTTTTTGCCTTTCAAATAAATTTTTACCGGCGTTTTCTTTTTACTCGTCTGAATATATTTAATCAGTTCCTCAGTATTCAATTCCAAGTGCCCCTTTTGCTTTTTAATTTTAATAAGAGTTTATCATAATTTATGTTATTTCTCGAGAGGACATCTAAACGAACTTTATTTCACCTTCTTTGTCCTAGTGAATGTTCTTGACTGGTTTTAGTATTCACCCAAAAAGAAGTTTCGGCGACACTGGTGCTTGGATTTTTAAATAATAGTTTCTGCAAGAGTAGGAATATATTCACAAAACATTTAATAAAATATAATATTACTTAATTTTATTATAGGTGTTTAAAGGAGGAGTTTGCATGACTTCTACAGGTTTTTATAGTATTATGCAAAATTTTGGTTTGCAACCTAATGATCAATTTTTAGCTATTTTAGGGGCTAATTTGACCGAACCATTTAATCAAGTTCAAGGAAGCATCCAATCTGTTTGTCCTGAGCAGAATTTACCAGGAAACCAAATTTTAAAAATGCGTGTAGAAAATACTTCGGGTAACATTCCTTACGCCTCAGCCTATGTATCCAATATCTCACTAGCTCACGTATCCTCACTTGCAAAATTAACTATCCCGCTTCCTTCTGTTGCTGTTGGGATACCTATTTAAAATAAGAGAAAGGGGTAGAGTTTAAGGTGTCTAAAGATATGTCTGCTTTAATCTGTTCGTCAGGATGTCAACCTGTCAAAAATATTTTAACTGCTACATTCGGAACAAATGGTCCGATGGGGGATTCTGTACCATTAAATACTTTTGAAGCCTATTTCACTGTAGCACAGGGTGGTGAATATGTTACCTATCGGGGTCGGTTAACTGGAAACTTTAGTGTTGACTGTCCAGGGTATGCCTTGATAGCTACTACAGAGCGTAAGGGTTTAATACCAGTTGCCGCTCAGCTCTCTGTAGCTATTAATGATATTGCTGCTATTTCAGTTTTGCAGTGCTGTCAGCCTAGTGGATAGAATCTAGAAGTAATACGTTAATAATTTGTAATAAAAAAAGAAAAAGTTTTGTTCACTTTTTTGCAAAATTTTAGATGTAATTTTTTGAGCATGTCCTGCATAAGTATCTATTAGTAAGTTTAATTGGACTAGCTGTAGGGGGTTTTGCAAGGTGAACGGATCTACCTTTTGTTGTGCTTTAAACAGCCTAAGGATTACGGCACAAAGTCAAGTAATGGTAACCTTAGGAAACTGTTTTGGCGCCTCATTCGCTCAAATACAGGGATTAGTTCAAGGATTACAGCCTTCCAATGATATTCCGGGCAATTATATCTTTAAACTAAAAGTAAGTAGTGCTTCGAACATAAATAATAGTGTTCCCGGGACATTAACGGCTAATATTTCGGTTGCTAGTATAGTAGCTGTTTCTAAGAATGACTTGCAAAACACCCCTATGATAAAACCTTACTAAAGGAGGAATCGTTATGAGTATAGGTGGCGGCGGTATCTGTGCCCAAATTATGAATGGCCAACCTATTTCTAATGTTATCAAAGCTGCTTTTGGCGAAGTGGCTGTTAATGCCAACCCCGCTTTTTTTACGATAAGTAGTAATGGTTTTTTAAATACAATTAAAGCAACGGTGCTGGAAGAAAATACTGTTCAACAATGTGACGGTGGCTATGTAGTACTAAAAAATGTAGAGCCCATGGGTTTAGTAGGATCAGGAGGGCAGTTAGCTTTTGCTGTACCTGATATTGCATGTATAACTACTTATTCAGCATAAGTTGCTAAACAAATTAATAATGTTGCATTTCATGACCATAGGGGTGATGAGGTGCTTTTTTTACTAACGAGGTAATGTGTGCGACCGAAATAACGGCAGTATATAATGATGCGTTAGGTATAGGGGTATAGGCGTGCTCTATGCGCATTTCGAGAATTAAATTGCCAGGGATTGCTTTTTCCAACCGCAAGGATGATAACCTACCTTCGATCTGTGATAGTTTATTTTCGCCTGCGCCTAAAATAACAATAAATGAATCAAAGGTCATAAGGTTTAATTTTTCACATAAAGCTGTAAACGCATTACCTTGCAATTAAGTACCTCCTTTTAAAAAGTATATGTCTATTATTTTTTCAGTGTAATCAAGGCAATATCTATAATAGCGAAGGACAATAGTGATCCACTAGGAATTAAGTTGTGTGTTTCTAGTAACTTAATAGTAATATAGCCATTTTTTTGTCTAGAGTGATCAGCAACCAGTGTGCCTAAATATGTTATATAAGTACTTTTAGTACAGATTGTAAAGTATGCACTGGTGTTTAATTTAGGTAAGTATGTTGCGTCGTAACTAAAGGCAGCGGCTACAATATTAGGTATAGGCTGATCGTGATTGAGAGGGAGCATGCATATTTGCAAAGTGATAGCCGCTCCTTTATGTGTATATTTAGCTCTTGTGTCAAATCTATTAGTTTTAAGATGTTTTACAGGCTCATAGTTTATTTACATATTTAGTGAAAAAATCCTCGTTTGTCGCTCTTCTTTTTAAAATGTGGTTGCTTAAGCTTCTTACCGGAGTATATAATTGTTATAGAGGTCTTTCCATATCTTTTTAAAAAAGTGAGGTTAATTATGGATAGATTGAAAGGTGAACGTGAGATTGATTTGGAAGGTGTGGAGGGTTTAGTAACGGATAGATTGTTAACAAAAAAAAGCAAAGATCAGATACGGGTTGAATACCAGTATAAGCAAGTTATTGAAGCTCTTTCGTGTTTACAGGCAGATTTTACATTATTATTGAAGGCCTTTAATGATCGTTTAAGTTATGATCGTGAGAAAGAAGTAGCTTTTGAACGTTTGTATGCCGAAAATGAAGAGTTAAAACAAGATACTGAACTCAACAGGTTTAAATCCATTTATATTGATTTGATCTTGTTAATTGACCGGATGAATAATATCTATAATGATAAATTATCGGCCAAGGAACAGAACAAAGAATTTTTGGATATGTTAAGTAATTTGAGCCGCGAAGTATTAGAAATTTTATATCGCCGTGGTGTTGATTTGGTAGTTTCTGATAATGATTATTATGACCCTAAGGTTCAACAAGCTGTAGGAATAGTTCCGACAAATAATCCTGCCGAAGAGGGCCGAGTAGTAGAGATGGTCAGACATGGATTTCGTTGTAAGGATGTTCTAATCCGGCCAGAAGAAGTGGTTATTAAGAAATATGAAACAGTATAAATTTTTATGTTTTTTAAAATAATAAAGGAGGAAGAAATAGATGTCTGAGTCCCCGACTGTTGTTGGTATTGATTTAGGTACTACATACTCAGCGATCGCGGTAATCAATGAATACGGAAAGCCTGAAATTCTAGTAAATAGGGAAGGAGAGCGTATTACACCATCTGCTGTTTTCTTTGACCAGGATGGTCCTGTAGTCGGGGAAGTGGCGAAACGTTCGGCAGTTGCTAATCCATTTAGGGTTGTCCAATTTGTTAAACGGCAGATAGGTGATAAAAATTGGGAATTTTGCATCGATGGAGAAGAAAAGTATTCACCGGAAGAGATTTCAGCAATGGTTATCAAGCGGCTAAAAGATGATGCTGAACGTTTATTAGGAAAGCAAGTACACGACGCGGTAATAACCGTTCCTGCATATTTTGATGATGCACAGCGGAGGGCAACGCAAAATGCGGGATGGATAGCTGGTCTAAATGTCCTTCGTATTATTAATGAACCTACAGCAGCTGCTTTGGCCTATGGTGTAGGTAAACTTTTAAAAGACCAAAATTTACTGGTCTACGATTTAGGCGGAGGCACTTTTGATGTCACAGTTATAAACTTATCTAGTGAGAAAGTTAAAGTTTTAGCTACTGGTGGGTCTAAAAATTTAGGGGGTTGTGATTGGGATAATTTATTAATGACATATATAAGCCAACAATTTCAAAAGAAGGGAGGAATAGACTTATTTGATGAACCAATGTTAGAGCAAGACCTTAGAGATAAAGCTGAAATTGCAAAGAAAACACTATCGGCCAGAGACCGTACTAATTTATTTCTTTCGGCGAAGGGTAAGAGTTTATCGATCGAAATAACCAGAAAAGAATTTGAACATATAACGAGCGATTTGTTGTATCGAACTAAAGGTATTATGGACGATGTACTCTCTTCTTCTGGTTTAACATGGCGAGAGATTGATAATGTTTTGTTAGTTGGTGGAGCTACTAGAATGAAGTCTGTTCGAGAAATGGTAGAGCACACAAGTGGAATTGTACCATCTGTTGATGTCAATCCAGATGAAGTAGTAGCTTTAGGTGCAGCTATTCAAGGACGCATTTTAACAATTGATAAATTTAAGAAGAAAAATCAATTAAAAAAAGACTTTATTTTTCCTTATAGTTGTATTGAAGATGTTAATTCCCATAGTTTAGGGTTGGTAGCTTTAAATCAAGAAGGGCAAGAGTTAAACTCAATCGTGCTACATAAAGATACCCCTATCGGTGAACAGGTAAGCGGTTACTATCTTACCACAGTTGATAAACAAGCACAGTTACATGTGCAAGTTACAGAGGGGGAAGATATTGATTTAGATTATGTAAAGGTTGTGGGTGAAGGATTAGTTGACTTACCAAGTTATCCGAAGGGTACCCCCATCGAGGTTTTATTTGAATATGATCCGGATGGGATTATTCATTTATCGATCGTTGATTCATCGACCCGATCGAGGTTAGGTGAATTTAAAATAAACAGAATATCTAATTTAACAACTGATGAAATTGAGCAATGTCGTGAGAGGATCGCAAGCCTGGTGATAAACTAATTAATTTATTATTGTTTTGATTCTAGGTATGCTTTTTCTTCATTAACTTTAAAGAGAATTATAATGCCAATAATAAAAAAGATTGCTAGGGCGGCAATGCCATAGCGCGTTTCCCCTGTCAGCAAGCCTATTCTGGCTAAAATAAATGGTCCTAAAATGGCGCCAAATTTACTTGTAAGACCAAAGAGACTAAAAAACTCCGTGGTCTGTTTTTTAGGGATAATCCTACTAAAAATTGAGCGGCTAATAGCTTGGCTACTGCCAAGTACAAGACTTATTAAAAAGGCCAGAATATAAAAGTCAAGTGCTGTTTTCATAAAAAATCCTAAAAAAACGATAAGTAGGTAAATAAAAAGTGAGCAAATAAGGCAAAGTTTAGATGATTTTGAGCTAGCAATTTTACCAAATAGAAGGGTGAAGGGGAGTGCTAGAAATTGAATAATGAGGACGGAGAGGATAATATGTTGTTCGTTAATACCAAGTTCAGCAGCATAACTGGCTGCCATTACTGTTATGGTGCTGATGCCGTCGCTGTAAAACCAGAAAGAGACTAAAAATTTAAGTACTTCAGGATATTTATTTAGCTTACGGATTGTCTTAAAAACTTTTTTCCAGCCAGCAATAGCTAATTGCCTTTTTGTTAAGAATGCTGAATAACGTTTAGAAGGTTCCTTTTGATTTACATGTCTAAATAACGGGAGTGATAAGGAAAACCAGCAGACACCAACAGAGACAAAAATAATATGAGCAGCACTTATTTTAGAGAGCCCAAAAGAATTATGAAAATTTAGTAATAATAAACCAAGGATCAGGAAAAGTCCTCCCGTAGGGTAACCCCAGGCGTAACCTTGCAATGATATTTTATCGCGATATTCAGCTTTACAGATATCATTTAAAAAAGCATCATAAAAGATATTGGCACCGGAGTAAGCAGTGCTAGCAATAACAACTAAAATAAAAGCTAAAATCCAATCTCCACGTTCAATTGTAAACATAAATACGCATGCTACAACGCCTATGTAAGTGAAAATTTTTAGAAAGGTCTTTTTACAGTCAATAGCGTCGGCGATTGCTCCTAAGGCTGGTGCGAAAAGAACTATTAGGGCTGCTGCCATCCAATTAATATCGCCCCAGTAAGCAGTTGATTCCACGGGTGATAAAGTATATGCTGCTTCTTGTTTAAAAAAAAGCGGCATAATAATTACTAGAATAATAGTTGCAAAAGGTGTGATAGCGCAATCGTATAAAATCCAAGAACGAATAGCTTTAGCGTCCATGTTGTATCCTTTCAGTTTCTAAAATAATAAGGATCTTGAAAAGAGAACGAATAATTGATTGCTCAATTATTCGTTCATTTCACTATTAAAGTTGCTTCAAACTACTTGCTTACAGTTACAGTGACTTTTTCTTCACTTAAGACTTTTCCTTCTTTGTCCAATGCTTTAACAGTTAATTCTTGTGAACCGTCCTTTTTAAAGTTTACTTTAGCCTTATACTCGCTTTTGCCAGCATTTAGCGTAGCAACTTTAGCAGGACAATCACTGCAGTGGACTTCTACTTTAGATACTTTATCTTTTTTGTCACCAGTAACTGTAACTTTAACCTCGGTAGGTTTATTAACCTTAGCCTCGGGTGCAACTTCTACTTTTAAATCTTTTGAATCGATAGGTGGGGCCTCGGTGGATAAAGGTGCATTTGGCTTATTGTTTTCAGTGCCACAACTTGTAGCCAAAGTACCAATAAACACTAGTGGTAATGCTATTTTGAAAAACACGAGGTCCGTACCTCCTCTAATAAATTAGTGCTAAAGATGTATCAATCGAAAAATTACTCTGATTTATCAGTTTTTGTTGTTCCAGGTTTAGTAGTTGTAGATTCTTTTTCGGTTGTGGTTTTGGTTGTGTCAACTTTACCATCTGGTTTAGTTGGGTCAGGTTTAGTAGTTTCAGTAGTTGTACTAGAAGATTTTTCTTTTTGTTCACCACCGCACATTGCTAGTGGTAGTGCAAAAGCACTGCAGGTACAAAAAGCAAGAAGTGCTTTTCTTGTAATTTTATTCATCAGTATTACCCCCTTTCCATCTTGGATTTTAAAGCAAAAGACAGATGCTTAAGATGCATGTCCAGTGCTACGTTAAATATGTTATCATAACTTATGTAGCTTTGACAAGTTGTTAAATTATGTTAAATTAGGGTAGGCTATTAATAATGGGTTTTTAGTTACTAAAAAAAGTAAAAGGGGATAATAGTAGGATGGCAGTTATAGATGGATAATATATTCACGCTTGACAGTTATTGGGTGGTGAAACTTTTTTTAGCCCTAGTATTAGGTGGGTTAATTGGTTGGGAAAGAGAACGCTATGATCACCCCGCTGGCTTTCGCACCCATATTTTAGTTAGTTTAGGTTCGGCTCTTTTTACTTTGGTCTCGATAGATGCATCTTTAGCAATTGTGAAGACCAATAGTGTAAATAGTGAACCGATGCGTTTAGCGGCGCAGATTATTCCAGGGATAGGTTTTCTTGGTGCGGGCACTATCTTCAGACATGGGTCTTCAGTAAGTGGCCTAACAACAGCAGCTTCGCTTTGGGTTGTGGCTGGAGTTGGGATGGCGTGTGGTGTAGGTTACTTTTGGTTAGCTGGTCTGGCTACACTTTTAACCTGGGTAAGCTTAGAGTTTTTAGATATTTTTGAGGGTTTTAATTTTAAACGTAGACGGCTTCACGTTTTGCGGGTCACCGCTGTTGGTGCTACTGGAAAACTTAAAGAGATTGCGGATCTTATTGTATTAAGAGGTGGAGTAATACGTAAGATAAAAGTAGATGAGTCCCCGCTAGATGATAGACAGTTAGTTTTAGTCTTTGTTTTTAGGATAAAAAAAGGCGTGAATTTTACTGACTTGTATGAAGAAGTGGCTAAGTTAGCAGGTGTGACACGTATCAAAGCTCGCTGAGCTAAGGATGTGGCTAGCTTTTGATAGATGCACAGGGCCGATAGCAGGCTACAAATGAATTAGATGAAATAAAGGTCAAGATGTGATCTGGTTAGATAGACGATCCGCTTGACTCTGGTGTATAATATTTATAATACTAGTAGATCTTTAATATTGAGGGCTGTTTTTAGGAGTGATGCTTTTGTTGTGTGGAGAATGTGGTAAGCGTACTGCTACAATTCATTTCACAAAAATTATAAATGGCGTAAAAATAGATATGAAGTTGTGTCAGGTGTGTGCTAATAAAAAAAGTGAGTATTCTCTAAAGCAGGAAGCTTTTTCTTTTCAGCAGCTGCTCTCAGGCTTGCTTAATATAAACAACTCGCTGCAAACTGATGATGAAGATTTGCTGGAAGATGTTAGAGATATGCGTTGTAAAAATTGCGGCTTAGCATATAGTAAGTTTAGTAAGACAGGTCGTTTTGGTTGTGCTGAATGTTACAACGCTTTTAATGAGAGCTTAACGGCTTTATTTCGGCGTATTCATGGTCATACTAGCCATCGTGGAAAAGTTCCTAAAAATATTAGAGAAGTGCTTGACGCACGTCGTGAACTTGAGCGGCTTAAGGAACAGTTGGCCAACTATGTGCAGCGGGAAGAATTTGAAGAAGCAGCACGACTTCGTGATAAAATAAAGTCATTACAGTCAAGAAAAAAAAATTAAAGTGAGGTTATAGTTTGTTGCCAGGCGATTTTACAACTAAAGCAATTAGTGATTGGATGAATACACGTGGTCCAAGATCTGATATTGTATTAAGTAGCAGAGTACGTTTAGCGCGTAATTTAATGGATTTACCTTTTCCTGCTGGTGCATCTAATACACAGGCTGAAGCTGTTTATAAGTCGCTTCAGAAAGTTTGCACTGAAGATCAAGAAGCGAATAAAGCTTTAGGCCACTTTGAATTTATGCGTATGAAGGAACTTGAGGAACTTGATAAACGCGTTTTAGTAGAGAAACATTTAATTAGTCCCGGACTTGCAGAAGGTGCTACATACGGTGCGTTATTGCTTAATAAAGAAGAATCGATTAGTAT
>JBDKGC010000055.1:0-17036 GCA_039798385.1 Bacillota bacterium | reverse complement strand
GGATAAAGCATTTCCTAGTTTAGCAATATTAGACTTATAAAATATATAGTGTCGTATAGTTTGGCAAGAATTTCCGATACATAAAAGTGGTTGTTTTGCATATACTGTATTGTTTAATATTTTATGCCATACTGGGGAGCAAATTAGATTTCAAGCAGCAGAGTGGTATAGAGTGTTAGCAGCAGCGATTTAAAGCCGAGGAGAATGTAACGTTGCTGCCAAGATAAGACTTTTTGGTTTTAAGTGGTAAGCTAGTGCAGCGCTAAGATGGCTCTAGCTGCGACCGTGAATTAGAACAAAGATACTTTGTCAGGATAGGAGTTTTTTCAATGGCTGTAATACCTAATGTAACAATTACGTTGCCGCCAAATCCTTTGGTAGGCGAACGGATTGCTACAACGGTCAGTTTTGATAATATTGGCGACGCTCCAGGATTTGGACCATATGCGATCGTAGCACTACCCACTTCCAACCCAGATAGCATTGATTTTATTTTAGGTACTGATACTGCTACATATTTAGGAACAAATGTGGTAGTAACAAAACTAACTCTTCAGGCCTCAAATTGTACAACGCCTTGTGGACTCGGTACTGCTTGTGTTTTGATCCCTAATACTAATATTACACTTTGTGCGCCCCCAGGATATGTGGCGGGAGATACATTGCTATTATTGCAGCTGCCATTTGGTAGTTTCGCACCAACTCAACCTGCAGCTGACATTAACTTAACTTTAACAATTGCGGCCTGTGCTGTACCTGGAACAGCAATACCTATTAGTACTGCTGGTCTTTTTCGCTATGGAGACAGTGCGACAGGTTCGACCCCTATTATCAGCCCTTATATAGATTATGCAGTAACGCCCGAGCTTTTATTCTTAACTAAAACTTATATAGGGCCAGAAGAGGAGACTGCTACGGGACCTAATTTTACGCGGCAGTATCGCTTAAACTTAACGGTGGCACCTGGTAAAACGATTACTAATTTTCAATTGACAGATACCCTTCCTAATAATATACAATTTGTTTCGGTTGATTCCGTTTCACCGGTGGGTACAGTTATTCCTCCTTCTACTACCACACCAGGTGGAACGTTAACTGTTAACTTCGCTAGCATTACCGATACTGGAGCAGTGGTAATCTATAGTTTTTTTGTGCCCCGGATTAATAGCTTAGGCAATGCAATTTTAAACGCTAGCACAGGGGCTTTTAGTACGGCAACTAACACCGTCTGTGGCAGTGGAACATGGCAGCCATGTACAGGTTTACCCGTCACCGTTACTGCTCCTTGTGTTACTAATCAGCTGACGCTGAAATCGATTGCTACCCAAAAGGGTGTTGCAGATCTAACAAATCCAACAGCACCAATTCCGGGTGATATACTGCAATATACGATTAATGTCCAAATCTCGGATTACTTTGCTTTTGAAGACATAATTGTGGATGATACAATTTCAGATGGGCAAATTTTTGACAGCTCCTTTATACCAACCATAGCTTGGAATCAACATGGCACTAGCGCTGGACCAACCCCATTTAATATTGCTAATTATAGCTGGACGTTCCATCTTGATGGGACAACAGATCTACAATTTCGCGTTTCGCAGCAGCTGGCAGGTGCACCTTTAAATGGTCAATTACTAGGAGGGGGCATACCAGCGGGTGGAACAGGAACTGATCCCTTGCCCAACAACCCGCCTTTACCGTTTGGCCCGACGACCTTTCAACTTATTTTTCATGCTCAAATAACTCCGACCTTTACAACGTGCTCGGAACCTGAGTGTCTTTTAGCACCTGGGGATGTAGTAACGAATGCTGAAATAATTAGTGCCGAAGTTCTCAATGTTACTGATCTATCACCTACTGGCAATATTATTGCTGATAATTCTGGCGCCGGAGTTACGATTGCTCTTCCTAATCTACAGAAGAGTATCTACGCCATCAATGGCACGTTAGCAACTGATCCAACTTTTCCGCCGTTATATATTGGAACTAATGGGCAATATTTAGTGACGCCAGGAGATAATATTACATACCGGGCCTTGTTTGTGCTACCTAATGGCAGCTTACAGAACGTTATTTTTTCGGATTTTTTACCATTACCAATTTTTACTGTGAGCGGTTTTAATACAACTTTTGGTGCTGTTCCGCATCCTAATGTGACGCCACCGATTGCTGATACAGCGGCATATGGTCCGACCGATACACTTGATATAGCACCAAACATTACGTTCTCAGTTCCTAATAATAGTCTCTTTTTTAACTTTGGATCTCCAAGCAACTTGCCTGATAATAATACTCCTAAAGTTATCGATATTATTTTTACGCTGACTGTAAATGACGAACCGTTTGTAGACGGTCTGTTCTTGACCAACCAAGTGCAATCATCGGGAAACAACACGCAATCGCCAACAACAATCACGGCCAATGCTATTATCCAATTTGAGCTAAAGGAGCCGTTAACAACACTCTACAAAGGGATTGTCGGCTATAAGACAACAGGGTTAACCTTAGGTGGCATTAAATTTACTGATCCTAGTCTGCCTGCAGGTTTTACGCCAACACTTTATGATGCAGCACAAGCAACGGCGATTGGTGCTAGTGATATTCCAGCCAGCTATAATCTGCAAGCAGGTGATAAAGTTCGCTTTGCAATTGTGTTGCAAAATACAGGTAGCATACAGGCCTACAATGTCGAGTTAACAGACACGTTACCAGCAGGATTTATAGCTCCTGGCACAATTGGTGATTTGGCATTAACGCTCTTAGAAGGTGATGGCGTAACGGCACTTACGTTAAATGTTGATTATACCGCAGTGCTAGGTAGTGGCCTGTTAAGTATTGCAATTATAAGAGCGCCTGCGCTTGGACCAGGCTATAATGCTAATGACGATACCCCGATTATAGATGGCACAAATACGGTTGTGGTCTGTTATGATCTAGTTTTGCAGAATGATGTAGAGCCAGGGGCAACGATAACTAATACAGGCACCTTAACCAATTATACTAGTACCCCGAGCGGACCAAATTTTGTGCCAAATGGTCAACCCGAGACAGCGAACGTAACCTTAGGAAATGCAACCTTTACCAAAACTTTAAATACCCCACCGCCTGTAACAGGATATGTGATTGGCGCCATCAGCAGTTATACATTAACAGTTGCTGTACCGCAGGGAGTAATACCAAACGCAGCTATAAATGATATTCTGGATGGCGGTCTAGCATTTGTGAGTGTCGAAAGTGTGTTCTTCTCCTCTGGTAGTCTAGCTGCTACTAACACAATTGGAACTGGTACTACACCTGCAAACGTTACCATAATTAATAACGGACAAAACATAACTTATAATTTTGGGACCCTAACAAATAGTGCTATAGATGAATCAATACAAACCGTTACTATTATTTATAGTGCGGTGGTATTAAATGTAACTAGTAATATTGCCGGGCAGTTATTAAATAACGCAGCTACTTTTTCGGGAGAATATACTGATATCCCGTCAGGAAATACAGAAACTTATGTTATTCCACAGGCAACGCCTACGGCGCAGCTGACCGTCGTAGAACCGCGGCTTACTCTAACCAAAGGTGCTAGTGCAAGTTCGTCAGGACCTTTTTTGCCGACGCTTAGCGGCATAATTGGTGGAGAAGACTTTTATTATCAAATCGTTATTACAAATGCTAGTGGCTATACGGCTTATAATACCACGTTAACAGATCCGCTACCGGCCATTACGCCAAATCTGTTTACTATTTTTTCTGTAACTGGTGCCAGTATCTCTGATTTCACTATTACAGGTGGTACGCTGCAAACTGTTAGTCCGCTGCTGGTTGCCAATGGAACAACAATTACTATTATTGTGCAAGGAACGTTGCCAAACGATTTTCCTGTGGGATCAACCCTTTCAAATACTGCAAATATTCGCTGGAGTAGCCTGAGTGGATCTCCAGTGCAACTTTCAATTTATAATACAAATTCTTATCAGCGAACAGGTTCAGGCTCAACATCTGAGGGCCAACTTAATAACTATACCCAAAACGCTAATGCGCAGCTAAATGGTCAATTACCTATTGTTTCAAAGTCAATTTTAGCTACCGCCGATTCTAATATACCGCCTAATAATGTAGCGATTGGAGAGCTGGTTACCTATCGCATAACAACGTATATACCAGTGGGTACCATAATTGATTTTATTATAACCGATATTATTCCAGCGGGCATGACTTATAGCGCTGGTAGTGCAACGCTAGTAGCGTCACGACCAGCTGTGCCCCCGCCATTAAATGCAGCACAGCCTGGATCGGGAACAGGAGCATTTAATGGCTCGGTAGCAACGCCGACTGTCATAAGTTCGGGAGGGATTGTAACATTTAGTTTTGGGCCAATAACTGCCAATGTAGGTAGTAGTCCAAATAATGGGACATTCTATCTTACATACCAGGCCCGTGTTATTGATATTCCAAGTAATGTGAGTGGAACCTTGCTCACCAACACCATAACTTTTACTGTAGATGGTGGTACATCTAATCCCGGTTTAACTGATCCTTGTACAGGAACCTTTCCTTGCGGGGATACAGTGGTTGTGGCAGAGCCGCAGTTGCAAATTATAAAAAGTGCTAATAACCCCAGTCCCAATATAGGTGGTACGCTGACCTATACTTTAACTATCACGCATACGGTTCTTAGTACTTCATTAGCCTACAATGTGCTTATTGACGATCCAATTCCTCCCGGCCTCACTATTGATCCTACTAACATAACGGTAAATGGTGTTAATATTAATCTTTCTCCGTTAGTAATACCTGGTAGCAATACTTCAACGACGCAACTGGTTCATTTTAGTATCATAAACATTTTATTAGGAGATAGTATAACGGTTCTCTTTACGGCTACCATTTCGCAAGATCAAAATTTAGTTGGGACTATAATTCAAAACACCGCAACTATTGACTGGGATAGTCAAGCACTTGCGCCGCTGCGCGCATACCAGACAGAGGATACCCAGGATACCGATATTAATTCTAATACTATTTCAGGGATTGTTTATGAAGATCTGTATGGCACAGGGAGTTATCAAGTAGGCGACCCAGGCATACAAAATGTTATCCTAACACTAACAGGCTCGGATTTAAATGGTAACCCTTTTGTTCAACAACAAATAACTGCTAGTACTGGTCAGTATACTTTTGTTAATATACCTGCTGGAACGTATACAATTACTGAAACGCAGCCTCCTGATTATATTAATGGGCAGACAACAGTGGGTACTTTTAATGGTACAGTTAATGGTACTGCAGCACCAAATATTATTAGTAATATCGTGATCCCCGCCAATCAAACTTCTGATGGCAGCGGTGTGAATTACAATTTTGGCGAGTTATTACCATCAGCTATATCAGGCTTTGTTTATTATGATGCAAACAATAGCGGCGTTATTGAACCCAATGATAAAGGTGTGTATGGTGTAACTTTAATACTTACCGGGACCAATAGTTTTGGTGATTATGTCACCTTTACCACTTATACCGCAAGTGATGGTAGTTATAGTTTTGACAACTTAACACCGGGGAATTATACTGTCACACGTATTTTGCCTGGTTATTATGTTGGAGGCATAAACTCTTCACCAGATGGTGTTGTAGGACCTGATGCGATAAGTGATATAAATCTAGTTACTTCAGGCCAATCAAGTAGTCCTAATAATTTTGCGCTTCTTTTCCCTAATAATAAGCAGTGCTCTCGAGGTTGCTGTTTAGTAAAGAGTAATTTTTCGGGTAAATGGGCAACAACTGCTCCCAGTAATTTTACATTATTTGTTAGTACGACGCCTGTAACAGTCTCGCTTGTATTTGAAGTTGTATCTGAGTTTATCGGTGTAGATTTAATTTTTCTTCCCTTAAATATAACTTTTACACTTACAAATGAGAAAATTGCGATATTGATGAAGTGTGTTGAAGCAATTCAGATGGTAGGCGTCGCAGGGCAATCCGGGACATATAAATTAACAATCTGGAGGCCGGGATAATGTTCTATACATGCATGAGCGACGGCTAGTACGGTCTTTGCAGGTAAAGGCAGTATTTGGGTTTAAGGTGCAATCTGCGCCATTTTGATATGAGAGCTGTCAGGCGCTACATCTCGCAATGTTAGTGGGCCTATATTTTGCTGCAATTTTGCTAGTTCTTGTTGCTTAGTTATTAAGTCATAGTTATATTTTGCTATTGATTCTTTTAATTCAATTTTTTTATTTTCATCAGTTTCGGTTTTTAGATAATGACTATATCTATTCAGCTTACTCCGTAGTGCCGTTATGCGGGACTTTAAATTATGGATAAGAATGGCATTAGTGTATTCTGCTTCATCTATCGCTGGTTGTAAAGTGGTAGTTGAAGTTTGCTTCTTTTTTTCTCCAGATCTTTTGGTAGAAATAGGTGGTGTGGGGGTGGTATTAGAATCTGCTGCCAGCAGCTTATTATTGTGTACTAAGGGGAATAGCAAAAAAACTAACGGTAAACTTTGAAACAAACTTCTTTTAGTCATTTAAAATAACTCCTTTTTATTCTAGTTTTATTAATAGTATATAAAAGATAATGCTATTAAGCAATGGTTAACATTTAAGCAGCTTTTCAGCCTGAATCCTTTTGAAACCCTTTTGCCCTTAGAGCGGTGGAGGATATATTTGCTGGTTAGTGCACATGTTTAGCTAAATTAGCATAGAATAGGTAAAAAAAAGGAGGAGAAGTACTGTGTATAATGTTTTTCAGATTTCTAGTATGCCAATGGAATTTGACGCGCTCGGGACGATGGAATCAGAGTGCTTTAAATATCATATATTTAAATATATTACCAGCCTTAATAGCTGATATGACTAGTTCGAAGGATTTTGATAAATATGATATACCAAGCGAACATCAGGAACTTTTAGCTAAAATAGTTAATCGGCTATGTGCGATTTCACCACATAAATATAAAGTAATTCGAGATCGGTTTGTAGCACTCTTAAAGAACACAGCAGAGTTAGAAGCTTTAACCTTGACGGGTGGCTGTCAACCACAGTATATTACAAGCTTTACCCCGGATGAACTGCGGCTTTCTGCTTTGCAAAATGACAGGTAAGTTAGAAGTTATTGGCGGTATATCTTTATTCTTTTAGTTTTTTCGCAATCTCTGCTATTTTTTGCATGCGATAATTTATAGTTGATTTACTTTTTGCTACTTTTAATAATTGACCTAGTTGACCTAGGGGCAGCTCCGGGTGTTTTAACCGCAGCAGCGCAACTTCATGTAAGTGGTGGGGCAATTTTTCTAGCCCCAGTTTTTCTCTAATCAGCAAAATCTCTTTTTTTTGCCGCAAAGCAGAAGTAATAGTTTTATTTAAATTGGCGGTTTCACAGTTCATTAGCCGGTTAACGGAATTTTTCATATCTTTCATAATGCGAATATTTTCAAAAGTAAAGAGGGATGGATGAGCACCAATAATTTTGAGGAAATCACCTATTTTATCACCTTCTTTTAGATAGGTGACAAAGCCTTTTTTACGGGCTAGTAATTTTGGTTTTAAATTAAAACTTTGCATTAGTTCCATTAAGAGCTTGGCATGGTTCTCGTAGGTGGTTGTTAATTCAAGATGGTAGGAGGTGCTTGAGGGTTTGTTAATTGATCCGGTTGCTAAGAAAGAGCCCCGTAGATACGCCTGTTTGCAACAAATGTTTTGAAATAGTTTAGTTTTAACCTCCGTTGGTGAAAAAGGTTTAGTTGGCTCAAGTAGGAGTTTTTTTAAGTTAGAGAACACATTGGTGGTTATGTTGAGTTGGTAAAAGCGATTTTTTTTCAGCTGCATTCGCCGTCCGACTAAGAGCTGTGGGGTAAGATTAAAAAAATGTTTAACGCTTTTAAAAATATGCCTTGCAATAGCAGCGTTTTCAGTTGTAATTATTAAGTTTGGTGGTTTTAAAGAGAGTGTACTACCTAGTTTGATAAAGGCGGCAAGTTCTGCTTTTACGCAACAAGGGTGTCTAGTTAGTTGGGTAAGTTCTTTTTTAATAACGGCGGTAAACGACAGTAGTGTTGGCCTGCTTGCCGGTGTTTTAAAATCGTTAGGACATGTTGGCATACTTTAGCGGGGTCGTGTCTTAAGAAATTGCTGGAGCTGTAGAGATTATCGGTTAGTATTTGATAAGGCTGCTCCTTTTTGTTTAAAATGGTGTTTGGAGTAACGAGGTGCTGTTTTTTGTTTGTGTAACGTTTTAGCATTACTTGATCCGGGGTCCCGGTATTAACGAGCACATAATTAAAAAAATCTTCACTTAAATATTTATGTAGAGTAGTAATATGATCAGAAGCTGTAAAGTTGTCTGTTTCACCTGGCTCGGTCATGATATTGCAGATAAAGAGTTTTGGTGCACTTGTCTTTTGCAAGGCTGTTTTAATTTTAGGGATAAGCAAGTTTGGCAGAATACTAGTATATAAACTGCCGGGTCCAATCACAATTAGATCAGCAGCATGGATAGTACTTAGTGCTTGTGGCAATGGGATGGGTTCGTCTGGAATTAGGGTTAGCTGTTTAATCTTTTTTCGAGCTTGTCTAATATGGCATTCACCATGAACAGTGCTACCGTCTGTTAGTTCTGCTTTGAGGTGAATCAGTTCGGTGGAGGCAGGTAGTACTTGGCCGCGAATGCCCATGAGCTGGCTCAAATTTTCTACTGCTTGTGCAAAATCATTTGTCATCTGCATTAATCCCGTTAGCATTAAGTTTCCAAGAGGGTGACCCGAAAAAAAGCTTGTTTGTGGAAAGCGGTATTGGCAGAGAGCACTTAAGGGGGAGTTTGGTTGAGCCATAGCTACTAAAGCGTTGCGGATATCACCAGGTGGTGGCATGTTAAATGCTTGGCGCAGATAACCAGAGCTGCCCCCATCATCCGTTACGGTCACAATCGCTGTCAATTCAGCATGTCCAACAAGGCCACTTAAAATGGTAGGTAGACCTGTTCCGCCACCTATACAGACGATGTTCGGTCTTTTCTGTAAATAATTCATAGGCACATCCTTTAATTAAATTTTAACCTTTTTACTTAAATCACGATGGGTTAGCTTGAGAGGATACCTTTTTTCAAGCTGCTGCTTTAAATAAACCGCAATTGCTACAGAGCGATGTTGTCCACCTGTACAACCTAAGGCAACGATAAGTTGTTGTTTGCCTTCTTGCTTGTACCGGGGAAGTAAGAAAAGAAGTAGTTCTTCTAATTTAGCTAGAAATAGTTGCGTATCTTCATGGTTTAGGACATAGTCACTTACATCCTGCTCTCTGCCATCTAGTAGTCTCATCTTTTCACAATAATAGGGGTTGGGCAAAAAGCGGACATCAAAGACGAGGTCAGCATCAAGTGGTAAACCATGTTTAAAACCAAAGGAGAGTAAAGTTAATACAAAAGGATGGTTAAGTGGCGTGGTTGTATTTAAGGCCAGCTGTTTTTTTAGTTCTAACGACGAAAATTTGCTTGTGTCCAATATCAGGGAGGCTTGCAACCGGATTTTTTGCAATAACTCTCGTTCATGGTCAATGCTTTCTAGGAGTGTGGAATAGTTTTTCAAGGGATGTCTACGGCGCGTTTTCTTGTAACGTCTAATTAATTCGTTGGTGCTTGTATCAAGAAACCAAAGAGAACTATTGATAGAAGGGTGTTTTTTTAAATAACTCAAGGTTTGAAAAAGGTGCATAAAAAACTTTCCACCGCGTAGATCAATAACAATAGCAATTTTATTAATAGGACTTATTGACGAAAGCAATAATTCGATTAGTTTTTCACAGAGGATAGGAGGGAAGTTATCCATACAAAAAAAACCATTGTCTTCTAGATGTTGTAAGGCTACTGTTTTCCCGGCCCCCGACATACCTGTTATAATAATTAATTCTATAGACCGCACGACGCTCTCCTTTACTATATTTAATTAAAGAAAAGCTATGTTAATGGGTAAGCTACTTTTTTAGCTTTATAATTGTTTTTTTATTTTTGGAGGAGTCTTCTTTCTGTTTAGCAAGCATTAATAAGAGTAAGGCAATTCGTTTTGCATTTTCTTTTGCACTTGTGCGCGAACGAGTAAAGGGCTTCAGTATCTCACTTAGTTTAGCCGGCGGGAGAGCATAGGCTAAATCCTTAGCAGCTTCGCGAGCTACTGGACTACCATACTTTACAGCCCAAATGTAAGAGAGCGAACTGATACCATTATGTTTTAAAGTAGCTGCTAATTTAGATGCTAAAGCACTATCATTCGGCGCAAGAAGTAGCTCAGCAAAAGGCATGATAAATTTATAAGGGAGCGGCAAATGAGTGCTACCTGTGGTTTTAATTAAATAAATAAAAAAATTAATCACGTCGTTATCTGGGTCAATTTTACAGGCTTTGTGCCAGTAATTAAAGGCTCTGGTCAATTGACCAAGATTGACGGAGGCAAGCGCTAAATAATGATATAAGTATAGACTAGGTGGTTCATAATAATCTATAATATTTTTGAATAAATTATACGCGAGATGGTGTTTGCCCACAGTTCCTAGTGTGGTGGCTATTTTATAGATCATAGTGGGGTCGAGCGGTAAAACCTTACTGAGCGTCTTAACTAAGCTAGAAACCTGGCCTAGTTTTTTTTGCTGGTGATAAATTAAGGTCATATTACATAAGGCTTCAATATTTTTTGAATCTTTGGTGAGCACGTGTTTAGCAGCTGCTTCAGCTGCAGTAAACTTATCGATATAACAGTAAGCCAGTGTAAGTTTGTTCCAGGCTGGCAGAAAATTTACATATTTAAGTGCTAGTGGTTGTAGGTGTTTGATGGCTTCGCTTAAATTGCCATTTTCTAGTAATGTACAAGCTAAACTGTATTCTTTTCCAGCTGGGTGACGGTTTTGGGTTTTAGGGTTGCCATTTTTACCTAGACCTTCAGAGATACGATCTAACATTTCGCGTGCTTCTTCGGCAAAGATACCATTAGCATCTGCTTCAAGATACTTAATTAGATATTCTTCTGATTTAAGGAGATTGCTTAAACAGGCATAATTATTTGCTATATAATAGAGACAGTCATGCATGGACGGTTCTAACTCTTCTAAGATAATCTCAAGCGTGCGGTTAGATTCTTCAAAACAGCCCATTTCCGCTAGGATACTAGCCAAGTTATAGTGGTGAATATAATTGTTTTTTTCTAAAGCTATTGCTTGGCGGCAGTATTTAGTCGCCTTATAATATTCTTGTCGATCCCAAGCTTGAATAGCTCGATCAGCAAAAAAATTAGCATCAAGGGTTAAAATAACGACTTTTTTATTTTTTTTAGTGAAGCTTTTTTTTAGTTTAGGCATAAAACACCCCTTTCTTATAAAAAAGCTTTGGCGTGACTTCTAACAGGAATTAAGTTTAAAAAGTCTCTTATTAATTGGCGACCTAAAGTACTGTTTAATTCTGGTTGAAACTGGATACCTAACAGCTTTTGTTTTGCTATAACTGCGGGACTATGCTGGTCGTAAAGCCCGGCTAAATCTTCTGGATTGTAGGCCTTGATAGAAAAAAGATTGCTAGTATAAGCATAATTATCTGATGCTTGTTTAATGACGGAATGAGGTGTGCAAAAAAGAACGCGATGTTTTTTAGGAGTACTTTTTTTAGTTGGATATGAGAGATAACCGTGTACTAGATTAAGCCCCTGATAGCAACGCGAGTTCTCTGTAGCTGTAAATAGAATTTCCATTCCGCGACCAATACCTAAAATAGGCACAGCTTCTCGAGCTTTTTGTTTTAGTATATTAGTAAGTTTGTGTTTAGTTAGATAGTGCAGTAAATTAGAGATTGGTTGGGTGCTGTAGATGATAATAGCTTGTGCTTTTTCGATGTGGTGCTGGTCTTTAATTCGAATACTTTTACCAGCGGTATTCTTCAAAAAAGAATGAAAAATTGCACAGGCAGGACTAGTTAATTCGTCGCTACAGATAATAATCGGTTCCTTCGACAATTAATGCCTCCTAAAGCAGCACCAAGGTTAATCATAAGTATACTATAAGTCATCTCTAAAGGGAAGTTTGAGGACCTCTTTGTGCAAAGCCAAGTAAAGTTAAAAGTAATGATTAATTTGGAATAATATAGTAAAATATAAATAGTTACAACTAGGTCGTAAACAAAAGGGGTAAGTTGATATGCGTTTATATCAAAAAGCAACTTTATTAAGTTGTTTAACAGTTTTGATGTTTGGTCAACAGGTTATGTTTGCTGCTAAGGAGACTGGGCCGGTGGTTACTTTAGGTGGCAATTTGTCCTCTATCCAGCAGGAAGAGATGCGGCGACGGTTAGGTGTTCCGGTTGGCTGTAAGGAAATTGTGGTCACGACAGCAGCTGGTCAGCAGTGTTTAGGCCCAGGAATATCGGGACGATTTTTTTCCTGTGCTTTAGTAGAACCCAGCACACAGGGTTTAGAGGTTACTGTTTCGCCAAATATAACGGAAGTAACGCCCTTGATGTATAAAGAAGTCTTTATCACAGCTGGTGTAGAAGATGGGTATAGTATTAAGGTTGATGCCCCAAAAGGTGTAACGGGTCACGCGGCGCTGGCAGGTCTTCTAATAGCTCTGGAAAAGGAGATGGGTAAGCCTATAGCTCTTGATAGGAAACAACATGCTTCTAAAGAACTTACAACCACATCTAACATAGCAGATAAGCTTGCTAAGAGTGAGAATAAGCCTAAAGCAAGTGAACAGGAAAAACACCAAGCTGTTAAACTAGTAAACGATCTAAAAAAAGCAGTAAGTGATGAACAACCTAAAACGCAGGCCGAACGAGAAGCGCTTGTCAAACGGGTAGTGCAAGATTTAAACTTAAATATTAAATTAGATGAGGCAACATTAAAACAGTTGGCTAAGTGTTGTGAAAACTTTGCCAAACTTGGATTAGATTGGAGCACCGTTCGCAAGCAACTGCAAGGGATGGGTGACGAGTTAAAAGGTGTCTTAAATGACAAGGGTAAAAGAGAGAGCTGGATTGATGCGGCCGGTAAATTCTTTGCTGACCTGTGGGGCAAGATCGTCAAAGCGGTGAAAGAGATAAAATAATAGTTGCAAATTCTAATGTTATTCTTCCGCTTGAAACGTGGCAATTAACTTAATCCTCAAACTTAGCTGCAAGCGTCGCTGGTGTTATGTTTGTTTTGGTTGCTCTTGTAAAAGATTCAGCAAAATGTCCATTTTTTAAAAGCAAGGTACGATCTCCATATTTTAAGGCATGGTTCATGTTGTGCGTGATCATTAAACATGCCAGCTTTTCTGTGCGAATAATATGATCGGCAAGATGCATGATCTGCGTCGCTGTTTTAGGGTCAAGAGCTGCTGTAATTTCGTCAAGCAATAAAATCTTTGTTTTGGTTAGACAGGCCATAATTAGACTGAGTGCTTGACGTTCGCCGCCCGATAGATTGGCTACTAAGTCTGTGATTCGTTTTTCAAGGCCCATGTTTAATAAAGCTAATTTTCGGTGGAATAATTCTTTTCTTTTTTTGTTATAAATTGGTTTAAAACCTCTTTTTGCACCGCGTTTTAGAGCTAAGGCCATATTTTCATAAATGGTTAGTTGTTCCATAGTGCCGACCCGAGGGTCCTGCGTTACAATAGCGATGTTCTTTTTTCTTTTAGCTTTAGCCAGAGAGACGAGACCGCTATCAGGTTTTAACGAACCAGTGATGATGTTGAGCAAGGTTGATTTACCCGCACCATTAGGGCCAATAATTACTACAAATTCGCCTGGGGTGACGGTAAGCGAAAGATTTTGCAGTACTGGTCGTTCTAACTTGGTGTTTTTATTTAAGGTGATCGAAATATTTTGCAAGATTAACATCGTCTTGTTCTCCTATTAATAATGAAGATAGTAATCATCATAAGACCTACTATAAGGTTAAGATGGTATGTTTCAAGGTGCAGTATTTCATTGTGCAAAGCGAGACCGATGACAAAGCGATATAAGACTGCTCCAATTATGCAGCTGCTTAACTTTATCCAGACGGAACGAAAAGGTAGAAGTTGCTCTCCGAGCATCACTGCCGCTAAACCCGAGATAAGCGTACCAATGCCACTTCCGATATCAGCAAAATTTTGATACTGACTAAGTAACGCCCCACCTAGGGAGATCAGGCCATTACTTAAGGCCAGACCTAGAATAGTCAGCAGGGTAATATTAATCCCCACGTGCTTGGCTAACTGTTGATTCTGGCCTAAACTACGGAGGGCTAAGCCCAAGTCTGTGTTTAACAGGTAACCAAGCAGGCAAATTATGACGAATGTAAAAATGCTTAAAATAAGCAGAATCGGAATACTGGGGTGCAGATTAAAAATTGTGGTGCTGTCTATTAAAGGAATATTAGGTAGGCCACCCATCACCTCTAGGTTTACCGAATAGAGCATGGAGGCTACTAAAATTCCACTTAATAAGGCTGGTATTTTTAGCAACCTATTTAAGGAAGCTGTCATTGCTCCTGCTAGCGCACCGCTTATAAAAGCAATTGTTAAGGCGAGTAGTGGATGAAGGTCTGCTTGAAGCACTATACTTGCGCTAGCAGCTCCGAGTACGAAGCTGCCATCACAGGTCAGGTCAGGAAAATCAATAATGCGAAATGAAAGATAGATGCCGAGAGCTACAAGCCCATAAATAAGGCCTAAAACGAGGGAGAGGATTAGCTCGCTACTAGTAATCATGACTTGCTATCAACCTTTGTTTCGGTTAGACGGATAGCTTCTTTTTTTATCTCAGCAAGCTCAGCATTACTTAGTGTAATTTTAAAGCGCTTTAAATCTTTCTCATTAGCAACTATTTCTAAATCTTCTAAGGTGGGATAAAGAATATCAAGCTCACTTGCTTTTTTACCGTTTAGGATGCTAATAATTAATTCGCCTGCTGTTTGTCCAACCTTTGTTTGAGAAGGTCCAAAAGCTAAAGTGGCCGAGTTAATAGTATCAGTATCACTTGAGATAACTGGAACAGTGCTTGTTTGGGTAAAGTTAATTAAACTCGATAAAATAGTACTGTCGTTGCTTACAAAGTGTGCTTGTAGACCTAGTTTTGATAATTTTGCAGCAGCTTGTGGCACTTCTGCTGTTGAGCTTACCGCTTGCGGTTTAAGTGTAATGCCTTCTTGTTTAGCGAGCGGTGTTAACAACCTGATTAATGATAAGGAGTTAGGCTCTTTAGGATCATAGGGAAAACCTAGGGCAAAACTAGTGTTAACCGGAGCGATCTTTTTTAATAACAATACTAATATTTTTGTTTGGAGGTTTAAAGGTAGGGTATTGGAGACACCAGTAATATTATTTTTAGGGTTTTTTGGTTCTTTAACTAAGCCGGCACCTTTTGGATCTGTTACCGAGGCAAAGACAAGCGGGATGTTGGGGCAGGTTGCCTGCAGCGTTTGAGTTGGCATTGTTCCAACACCTACGACGATGGAAGGGTTTTGCCGTTTAAACTTCTCGGCAATTTGCTTTGCTAGCGTAGGGTTGCTTTGTGCTGATTCAGTAACGATTGTAATTCCTTGTTGGCTATATTTGTTGGTGAGACTTGTTTTGATGCCTTGGACCGTCTTATCTAAGGCCGGGTGATTTGCGGTCTGCAAAATGCATATTTTTGGTAGAGCACTGCTGTTTTGATCATTGCTGCAACCTGGAAAGAACACAAGCGCCAATGCGATAACAGCTAAGGTACTAAGACTTACAATTAATTTTTTCATTTTTGCGCTCCTTTTTGTAACATTTTTTTATAGCCTTGAAATGGTTCGGTTTTTAGAAAACGGGCTACACGTCCAATAGTACTTAAGCTAGCTCCAGTTAACTCGTGAATCTTGCGGTAAGATAAGTCGCCTTGGTTTAGTAAGCGACAGACGCGCCATCGTTCTGATAAGATAGCTAGTTCTTGAGGGGTGCAAAGATCCTTTAAAAAATCATAAGCATCTTCGTGACGCTCGATAGAGACTAGCACCTGGCACAAATCTTCTAGAGCTTGTTCCGCTTGCTTTGCACGCACTTTTGTCTACCACCTGCCCATTGTTACAACGTTGTGCTAACATGATAGCACAAAAGCACAAACGGTGTCAAGAGTTTTTTTGTTGCCGCTTGTTTGCATCTGCGGAATTAGGCCAGGCGCCATTATTAGAGAAAATGAAATTGTTTGAATGGCGCTTTGATGCTGATCTTTTGTTATCTATCGACCCGCTACCAATTGGACTGTATGACTATGAATCTGGTGCTAATTTCTTTATTCAAGAGATTAAAAAGACTGGCATCGATATAACGAAGCAGGTGGGCCTGCATTAAAATAAACCAAGATCTATAAAGCTAGAACTTGGTTTATTATAATTAAAATTTTTTTATGAAAACTAAGGGTTAAAATTAAAAGTTGGAGGAATGGGCCGCTCTTGAATCTGTTGTGCATCCTGTTGCCAGCTTTGTGGGTGCGGGTAGGAGGTCTGTTGTTGCCCTGCTAAGAGAGGGGGAATATTATAAGAACCAGCGGCAGAAGTTGTGAGAGGAGCAGCATTAATACTTTGGATAGCTCCAGCAAGAGCTAAGCTGAGTTCTTTGATTAGTGGAGTTGCGTCCTCTTTATTAACGTTTTTACACAGCCCTAAAATGATGCCGATCCAACTAGGGAATTTTTTTACAGTCTCTGGGTTTGGTGGTTGTGTTAAAGTGTTTAGTATTTGACTAAAATCTTTTAGATCAAGATTTGGTTTTCTACTCCAATTGGATTTCGTTGAATTATAATCAGCCCAATTAGGAGGAAAATTATTGGCTGCCAGGCTGGTGATGTATGTTTCCCATAATTGACAAATATCATTAACTGAAGTGTCACGCAATAGAAGACGTTGATCAGGATTAGGCAGGGAAAAGGTTTCTGGTCGTGTTTTTTTAGTTGGTCGTAATCCACCTCCAAAAGGACTGCTTTCAGGTTCAGGTTCTCCTGGTTCGACACTCATCTCCGTGGGGGTAGATTTTGGTGTGAGTTCTGCTAGTGCTTCATTAATA
>JBDKGC010000054.1:0-11275 GCA_039798385.1 Bacillota bacterium | reverse complement strand
CATTTAGTCCTAAGAAAAAAAAGCAAGCAAAAATAATAGCAAGGGACGATGATGAGGCAACCCCTCCTTACTCTGGTGTTACCTCCAGCTCCAGTTCCTCATCCTCCTCTTCAAACTCATCATCTTGCAGTTTTGGACTAGAGCCTTTAGATTTAGATTCCTCGGTTTCTTTTGCTAGTTTCAAAGACATGGCTACGAGTTCTTCACTTGACGCTACCAGTCCCTCAGCAAGCTCACCAGCTGTAGATCCCTCAGTTAATTGCTCCGCTAGCTCTAGTTCACCGTCTGGTAGACCAGCACGACCTCTGCCAAAAGTAAAAACGCCTTCAAAACGTCGGGCAGATCGTCGGGCCAAGCAAAAACTAGACCCACAGGATGATAGCTCAGGTTCCCATGATGATATGGGCTCTGATGTCGAAGAAGTACAAGGCGATCCTAAGCAGTTATTATTATTACAGCAAGTATGGGAAAAAAAAGAACAAGAAAAAATAGCTACTGCTGAACAAAAAGAACATAGAATACAAAAACGTCTAGCACGAGAGGAAAAGTATCTTGCAACGGTTCCTAAAAAACCAAGTGAAATAGAATATTTCGTAGAAGATACCAAACATAGTGCACCAATAGAGCAACCAAAAGCGCCCAAACAAGTGAAGATAAAAACTGAAACATACAAAAAACCGCCTAAATCTGAAAAATCAACAAAAAAAGCAGTTAAAACAGCATGTTCTCCAGAGGAAGAAGCTTTAACAAATATTGCAAAATCAAGAGAAAAAGTAAGAGAAACCTGTAAATCAAAGGTTAAAGATTTAAATAAGAATTATTCTATTATCACAGGCCATATCCAGCAGATACTGCATTTTAATAAAAACTTTCCTGAATTAAAAGAATATCGCGATAACAAACTTCGTATCTTAGGAGAGCAATACCGGCTACATATTAAAAAATTAAATGAAATTGCGGCTGGAACTATCTCTTCCCAAAATATTTTAGCATCAAAGACGCACAAAATTTTTTCATTTGCTGGTACCAGTGAGCCAAATCTTTATCAAGTACTACAAGCCGCTGGCGATGATAAGGGAGCCATCCAAGCTACTCTAACGGTTGATGAGCATTTAAATCAACTCCAGAAAGAGCTTCTAGAGCAGCTCCCACAAACTTATATTGACTTATCAACACTAGCAGAGGAAGAAACATATCCTTTTACAACTAAGATTTTAATTCATAATGATACCGACCAACCTTTTGACGCTAATATTACCTGTCCCTCCTCCCACGAAAGCAGTTTTAACACATTAAAGCCCCATTTAGCTAAAACTTTTTCTATAAAAACAAGTCATAAAGAACCTGGGCCACTAACCGTAGAACTTTCACTAACCCCTGTCGTTAAAGGCTCGAGTCAAGAGGTTGTTATTGAACAAGTAAGTAAATTTGTTATTGCAGATCCTACAACTGGGAATCCGTTTAATATAAGCGACCTCCTAAGAGAACATCCCTTAACAGAAATTAGTAAAGAATAATAGAATCAAATCATTTAGCTAAAATAAACGTTCATTACTAAGGAGAATAACTTGCATATAGTATAACGCCTGCCGTATATATTATGGCTAATCAAAAAAATACCACTCTTTATGTCGGAGTAACATCCAATTTAATTAAAAGAGTCTATCAGCATAAGTATTCTCTAAAATGGGGTTTCACCGCAAAATACCGCTGTACTAAATTAGTGTTCTATGAATTACACGCCGATATGAAGACAGTATAAATCCGGGTTGGGAAGATTCGTACACTAGGTTAATTTAACCTGCTGCTGGATTGCCGCGGCCTCGCAATGACAAAGTAGAAGCAACCTAGGGCTTTTGGTTAACCTAGATTGCCGCGGCCTGCAGCCTTGCACTGACAAAGCTCATTTTAATTCTTCATATTTTTTTAACTGCTTTAGACTATAGGCTGCCATCTCTTCTCCACGGGCATAGGCTTGGTACCAGTCGACTGTCCAGCGCAAACGTTCCGTCATAGATAGTTTCATCTCCCACCCTAATTGTTTATTAGCCTTTGTACTATCGATATGCAGGTAGGTAGCCTCGTGCAATTTAGCTAGGGAGGTCTTTGTCTTTTGGTTAGTACCCCACAATCTATAAATTTCTTTGGCAACTTCACCCACAGAAAGACCTACTGCAGGTGGGCCAAAGTTCCAAGCTCCACTATACTTCTCATCAGCCCACAACTCTTGGGCTAATACTAAGTAGCCTCGTAAGACATCAAAAATATGTTGCCAGGGACGTACAGCTTCCGGCATTCTTATCGCACAAGGCTGCTTAAAAATAAGCTCGCGCATTAGGTCAGGTATCAGGCGATCGTTCGCAAAATCTCCGCCGCCGACTACATTTCCTGCTCTGACAGCTGCGATCTGGTAGCCTTCGGTTTTCATGAACGATTTTGTATAAGCTTCTGTTACCAATTCCGCACATGCTTTACTTGCGCTATAAAGATCTGCTCCACCAAGCGGATCCTCTTCGATAAATGCTCGTTTTTGCTCGCTCTGTTTATAACACTTATCGGTTGTCACTACTAAAGCCACCCGTGCACTAGTCACACGTCTTACAGCCTCCAGTAAGTTTGCCGTACCAAGCACATTACTAGCTACCGTTCCAAGAGGATCGCGATATGATTCCCGCACTAACGACTGCGCTGCTAGATGCATAACAAGATCGGGTTTAAAGCTTTTCATAGCAGCGCTAAGGGCTGCACTATCAGCTACATCCCCAATCTTTACCGCACATTTCTTTTTTAACTTTAAGATGTCAAAAATAGCCGGCTCAGCGACTGGTCCTTTTGAGTAACCAAAAACCTCTGCACCTTTTGATAAAAGCCAAAGCGTCAGCCACCCACCCTTAAATCCTGATTCACCTGTCAAAAAAACCCGCTTGCCGGCCCAAAAGTTCGGCTCTACTTTTGCCAAACAGCCCATGGAGCATCACCTTTCCATAAATTATTTAACGTATGTCGATCGCTCACTGTATCCATCGGATGCCAAAAACCTTCATGTTTATAGGCAGCAAGCTGGCCTTCCTCCGCTAATGTTTCCAGGGGCCTACGCTCCCATATATCTTGATCGTTTGCTAGCAATCTGAAGATAGAACGCGTTAGGACAAAAAAACCGCCATTTATCCAAGTCTCCTGTTTTTCGCCAAACAACTTGACACCTTCTCCTTCAAGCTCCAAAGAACCAAAACGGCCTGCGGCTTGAACAGCTGTCACGGTAGCTTCCTTCTGTTGCTGCTCATGAAAAGCTATTAGTTCTTTGATATTTATATTTCCTACCCCATCGCCATAAGTTAAACAGAAAGTATCACCTTTAAGATAAGGCTCAATGCGTCTGATGCGTCCACCGGTCAATGTATTAGTCCCGGTATCAACCAATGTAACCTTCCAAGGTTCGGCTCTTTTAGTTAATACTTTATAGGTACCCGCCGCTACATCAAGCTCCAGGTCATCAGACCGTCTTTGGTAATTTAAAAAATAATCGCGAATAATGTGACCTTTGTAGCCCAAACATAAGATAAAGTCATGCACCCCGTAATATGAATAAAGTTTCATAATATGCCACAAAATCGGGTGCTCACCAATTTCTATCATTGGTTTCGGTTTCAGCAGCGTCTCTTCTCCAATTCTTGTCCCATAGCCACCAACTAAAATAACGGCCTGCATCTTTAACACCAACACCTTTTTAAAAAACTTGTTTTTTCAGCCTATGTTAGCATCTGCTGCTTTATGTATTGAAAAAAAATTTAAAAAATGTGTATGAAACCCATGCTTTTTAATAGCTCATAAACATATTATGTGGTAAATTTATAACAAAGGAGCTGGTTATGCTTGAAAAAAATAATAAAGTTAATTGCTCCATTATTACTTAGTTTACCGCTTTTGACACATGCAGCCAACACAGATCCACACAATTTACCCGGCCTTATTAAACCCGCATCACAAGATACGCTTGCTCCAAGTATAGAACCCTTAACACCGACTTTATGGGCAAAAATGGAAGAATTGATCACACTCAAAGATACTAACAAACCAGAAAATTTAGACTTTCATGATGACTTACAAAATGAAGTCTATACCTTACTCTATGTAGATAAGTATCCAAGTTGTTATGCTCATTATCAAAAATCAAAGAATTACTATACAAAATGGCCAGCATGTAATATTTGGGTTAAACCTTTTCTGCAATCCTTAAAAGAAAACAAAAAAAAACCTAGCTAAGCAAGTACCTAGCTAGGTTAAATTAGGTAAACTTTATTAAACCAATGGCGCTGGACTAAAAAACTCGGTCGCTGACATAATTGGATTTAAAGGAAGACTAGCTGCTTTTGCTGCTATTTGTACCCTACCTACACCATCACGATCATAAGCATGAATATAAACATTTACTGCAAATTTTTCTAGTACCTCTTTCATTTCTGCAAAAGCACTGTTTAAAGTAGATTGGGGATTGTTAAAAGCACCCTGGCCCACTAAGGTCAAATGTAGTGCAACAGGTTGCGCAATTAAATTATTCCAAATCGCCGCCAGCTGTGCGATAGCTCTGTATTGAGGCACCACTAAAGCGGTACAAATCTGTGCCTCCTGCGAACCGTCTTTCGGCACACGTTCACCTTGAAATGATGGGGCGGCATTAAAGACTTGGAGCAGTGGGCCATGCCCAAAATCAGGGAATCCCCATTGCGCTAGTGTTCTTAATTCCCCTATTCCCAGAGTAATATACTCTAGAAAACTTTGCTTGTCCGTAATGTCACTTGGCGTTAAATAGCCATTTTTAAACGAGCCCTCCCTTACCGCTGGAACGAACAATGGCTGAATTACTTCGTCACGTACCGTGCTATAGATAAGATCGCGCACAAAAAGCGCTGCTAAGGAGCTTAAAGAAGCATAGGGCCCTTGTGTCCTATCGAATACATACTTATCAATATTATTATGATATAAGCCTGGGGATTCTAGAAAATTAAATTGACTGGCCACTTGCTCAATAGCATTGTAAGCTCGCGGCGATAAGGGCAACATCATCGCGTCTACGCCCTCCACACAAGTATAGGTAGAAGGCGTTGTAGGAACTCTTACTCGAGCAACACTTTCATAAAGTAAATTAATATCAGCTAATTTAGCTGAGGCTAAAAGGTTAGCGGCAAGCATACTCTGCACCTGCGCTGTAAAAGTGTTTATATAGGGTATTGCTAGTGATAAATAGCTCTTGTAGAAACTGTTTTCATTTGGTCGGGCAACTGCTTGGGCTTGGTTTATTAGACGCGGAGGAAAAGTGGCTAATTTGCCCCAACACCACCCCGTCAAGGTTGGGAGATTAGTGAGCAAGTCAAAAGTTGGCATAGCTGGTACAGGAATAGGTCTTGGTGGTAGTACGGGGGGCGGTACTAACGGTCGAAATCCTGGCGCTATAGGAGGGGAAGCGGAGGAGAAAGCTCCTCCAGTTCCAAACCCTGTCGGTATTAAAGCTCCTAATTGACCAGGAGAAGGTGCTGATTCATCAGGTCGTGGTCTTTTAGGACGACTGACTTCTCCTAAGGTAGGTGATGGACTAGCGGCCGGCGGTGAAAAAGGAAGTCCCATTTCTTGCAACGCTAAAAAGTTTAACAACTGATTTTGAAAAGCATCCTCCAATGCTCTAAAAGAAACATAGGCACCCGCGTCTTTACCAATAAATCCCTGAAAAGCAGGCTCGGGAACCGATAAATATCCAACATTAAGATTTTCTTTAGGACCTAAATAATTTACAAAGTTAGGATTTGCACCAATCTGTGTTGGATCAGCTTGTAGCATTTGGGAAGCTAAATAACTAATTATTAAGCCCGTAATCTCATCTGCAGTAGGTATTATATTCTGCCCTAATTTAGTAATAGCTTGCTCAGCATTTTGTAAAGCACGCTGCCCAACTGTATATCTGCCAGAAGTAGGATCTACATATTTTTCTATTCGTTCTTTAAGCGTATCCACCGGTGCAATCGGAACAAGAATTGTATCTTTTCCCTTTTCACCCAACTTAATAAAACCCGCCGGTATCACTGGTTGTGTCGCGCTTATGTTAAACATAAATAACAGACTCCTTTTTTTAACATAATTTAGTTAATAACCTTTGTGCTTTTGCCTACGTCCTTAACTTACTTCTACCTGATACTCCTTTAGCCAACTATTTATTTGGAGCCAATGTGCAAGCAGCGCCGGTACATTTAACAGTTGGCCAAACCAGGGTAAGTGCTTCTTCGTTAAATCTTGTTCCACAAATCTTTTCACACTATTAGCATCTAACAGTTGAAATAACGGAACCTCACTTTGCTTTTTTAGTAACTCTTTTATTTTAAGTTGCATGCGAGCCAAATATTGCGGGTGATGTGTTTTGGGATAAGGACTTTTCTTGCGCTGGCAAATCTCATCCGGCAAGATGCCCCGCAACGCTTCCCGCAGTAACCCCTTCTCACGCTCACCATAATTTTTCATCTCCCACGGAATATTAAAGGCATACTGTACCAGCTCATGGTCACAAAATGGTACACGAACCTCCAAGCCACTGGCCATACTCATCCGATCTTTACGATCTAACAAAATAGGCATCCAGCGCATTAAACTTAGATAAGAGATCTCCCGAAGTCGTGCCTCTTCTTTTGTATCGCTTGCCAATCTTGGCACTTCCGCTAGTGCCTCAGTATAGCAACGATCAAGATAACTTAAAGCCTCAGCACCGCTCAGGACCTCCGGGTTTAAAAAAGGCAACCGTTCGCCAAACAACCTTGCCCAGGGAAAAGTCGGAGCCTCTAACATCTCAGCACGATGAAACCATGGATAACCCCCAAAGACCTCGTCGGCACATTCACCAGAAAGGACAACGGTACAATCCTTTTTAATTTCACGACAAAAAAGCAAAAGTGAAGCATCGACATCCGCCATGCCAGGCAAATCACGGGCCCGCATGGCATCTAACAATTTTCCTTCTAACTCATCCTGCTCCAAATAGATTGTACGATGCTCTGACCCAATGTGGTCCGCCATCTTTTTAGCCCAAGGAGTATCAGCGGTTGGCTGAAACTCATTTGTCGTAAAAAAATCTTTATTTCCGACATAATCAATTGCAAAAGTTGGTAAAATTTTATTTCCAGCACTTTGAAATAAATTACTAATGGTACAAGCTATTGTACTGGAATCTAGACCACCAGATAACATGGCACCCAGTGCTACATCCGAAACAAGTTGCTTGGTGATGGCCTCCTGGACCAAGTCCCTTACTTTCTTAAGCGTCACATTCCAATCATCTTCATGCTTATAACTCTCCAATCGAAAATATTGACCATGTGTTAAGTGTTCGCGGCTCAGCTCTAACCAACACCCAGGCAACAACTCTTTTACCCCATCAAAAACACCACAACCAGGAGTGCGCGCTGGAGCCATAATTAGCAGCTCACTTAAACCTTCTTTCGTAATGCGAGCCGGCACGTCAGGATGCGAGAGGAGTCCTTTAATCTCTGAAGCAAATAAAAATATGTTTTTTTGCTTTGTATAAAATAATGGTTTAACCCCCAACCGATCACGTGCTAAAAAAAGTTTTTCTCGACCAGCATCCCAGATTGCAAAGGCAAAAATGCCATTAAGCTTTGCTAAGCAGTCTCCGCCCCACTCCATATAGGCCATTAAAATTAGCTCAGTATCGGAACGACTAGAAAGCTGACACCCACGAGCCAAAAGAGCAGCACGAAGCTCCTCCATATTATAGAGCTCGCCATTATACACAATGGTATAAGCCTGCTCGCCACGTAACCGCTGCATTGGTTGTTCTCCACCTTCGGGGTCGATGACGATTAATCGTCGATGACCAAAGGCTACATACTTATCAACCCAAAGTTTGCCAACATCGGGACCACGAGCCACATGCTGATCGTTCATTAGTGCTAAATCTGCTTCTCTCAGCTTAGCTGGTTCGTTAAAAGCAACCATCCCGCAAATACCGCACATTCCAAGCTCGTCCTCCTTTCTAGATAAAGCCACTCTCGTTATGTATATGAACCAACTAAGCAGACTATTTATATAAAAATGCTTAAAGCAATCTAGGCGCACCGCGACGAAGCAATCTATAGGTTTTGGTTTAACCTAGATTGCCGCGGCCTACGGCCTCGCAATGACAAAATAATGCTTTAGCCTCGCAATGACAACACAACGACCTTTTCATAAGATAGCCCTACTTTATTTGTCAATAACGACTTTTTGTGCTAATTTAAAAAGAGGAGGCTTTTGCAAAATGCGCAACTTAAAACTTCGGCAGCTTACAATAGCTATTATTAGTATTATCGTCTTACTACTTGCAGGTTGTATGCCAACCGCCGAAAAAAAAGAGGATAAACTGACCGTTTACACCACTCTCTATCCCTTAACGTTCTTTGCCCAGGAGATTGGTGGAGCGAACGCTGACGTCAAAAATCTTATTCCACCACATGCCGATCCTCATGAATTTGAGCTCTCGCCTAGAGATTTAACAAAACTGACCCAGGCTGATCTTTTTATCTATAACGGTGCCGGACTAGAAGTCTGGATTAAACGAACTGAAAGTTCATTGGCTAAAGAGAGTAAGGTTAAGTTACTTGATAGCAGCGCAAAAATAAACGAGCTGAACCAAAATGATCCGCATATTTGGCTCGATCCACTGTTAGGAATTAAACAGGTGGAACAGATTACCGAAGCCTTTTGCAAGCTCGATGCCAAGCATGCTGATTACTATAATAAAAATAGCGCTGCCCTAATCCAAAAATTATTAAAACTTGACCAAGACTTTAAAGAGGCCTTTAGCTTCAAACATAAACCTTTTGTCGTCGCTCATGCCGCCTTTGGTTATCTAGCTACCCGCTATCACTTAGAACAACTTGCAGTCTATGGCTTAACTACCACGCATGAGGCAAGTTTGAAAGAACTATTACATCTAAAAAAACGTATTCAACAAGATCAGATAAGATACCTATTTTTTGATGGCACAGCACGTCCTAAGGTTGCAGAAGAACTCAGGTGTGAAATGGGTGCAACTGCACTTGAACTTAGTTCATTAGAAAAACTAACTGTCAAGGAACGCGCCCAAGGAGATGACTACTTTAAAATTATGTATCGTAACTTACGTAGGCTCAAGCAAGCCGTAAAGGACTGAGTAATTATGCCAAGGGAAAGCCGCATAATTGAGATTCGAAACCTTTACTTTGCCTATCAAAAAGAACTTATTTTAGACAATGTTAGTTTTAGTTTAAAACAAGGCGACTTTTTGGCGCTAGTAGGACCTAATGGTTCTGGTAAATCAACCCTCCTTAAAATTCTTCTCGGTCTATTGAAGCCCTTGCGTGGTAAGGTGCTCGTTTTAGGAGAAGAGGCTAAGCGTCTAAAACAACGTTGGCGTATCGGTTACGTCTCCCAGCAAGCCACTGCTTTTAATCATGGATTTCCTGCCACGATTCGCGAAGTGGTGACATCAGGCTTATATGGAAAGCTAGGTTTAATGCGAACACCACGCGCCTGTGATAAGGCGAAAGTCGATCAAGCATTAGACGAGGTTGGATTAAGTGCATTAGCAAGTGAAACGCTGGGCCAGGTCTCAGGCGGTTTAAAACAACGGGCCTTTATTGCTCGGGCCTTAGTATCTGACCCTCAGCTCCTTATCCTCGATGAGCCCACTGTAGGTATTGACATGAGTTCCACTGAAAAGTTTTATAAATTACTTGGTAGGCTCCACCAAGAACAAGGACTTTCCTTATTACTTGTCACACATGATATTGGCGTTGTAACAACCTTAGTCGACTATATTGCTTGTTTAAATAAAAAAATTTTTTTCCACGGTCGAGCTGATAACTTTAGTGATCTCAAGACAGAGATCTTAAAAGCAACATATGGCCATGATGTGCAAATTATCAAACATCAACATTAGCCCTGCTTGTTAGAATAGGAGAGAACGATGACAGAAGTTTTACTTTTTGGACCAGTACAACGTGCCTTGTTAGCCGGAATGATTGTTGGCATTGTAGCCCCACTACTTGGAGTGCATTTAGTGGTCAGGCGTATGTCGATGATGTCAGAGGGGCTAGCACATGTAACATTGCCTGGGATTGCCATTGGTTTAATAGTGCAGAAACTTCTTTTTCCGTCTTTTAATCCTGTTTACTGCGGGATGCTTTTCGCGCTTTTAGCCGCTTTTTTACTAGAACGTTTAAGACACCTATATAAACACTACCAAGAGATTGCTATTCCACTCTTATTGTCTGGTGGCATTGCACTCGGGATTGTCTTAATCAGTAAAGTGAAAAATTTAAATACAATTGATATTGTCAGCTATCTCTTTGGGAGCATTATGGGCGTTAGCCGTTCGGACTTGTGGCTTGCAATTATTGCCGGTCTTGCCGTACTCTTCTTTTTTGCTGCCTTTTATAAAGAGCTTTTTGCCATCTCCTTTGATGAAGAGTATGCTGTACTATCTGGGGTGCGTTGCCGTCTAATCAATCTTTTATTTATGACAGTTGTGGCCTTAGTGCTTGCATCCGCAATAAGTACTGTGGGTATTTTACTCGTTTCAGCCTTGATGACCATCCCCGTTGCTACTAGTCTTTTGCATAGCAAAAGCTTTGCTCAAGCCCTCTATCAAGCCGTAATTTATGCCGAGCTTGCTATCTTAGGTGGCTTTACAGCTGCTTATTATTTTGATTTAGCACTTGGAGGAACAATCGTCCTTTCTTCAACCCTTCTTTTATTGCTGGTCTATCTCGTTAAAAAATTCATGCTATCCTTTAGTACACGAGCAAGGTGAAGCACGAAACCTATATGAGACTAGCACTGGCTTGCGCTAAGCAAGCTCAGGAAGTGGACGAAGTTCCTGTTGGTGCTGTGCTAGTTCATGAAACACAAATTTTAGCTACCGGCTTTAACTTACGGGAAACAAGCAATGACCCTACCGCACATGCCGAAATTATAGCCTTGCGCCGCGCGGCTGATAAACTAGGATCCTGGCGTATGCCACAAGAGACAGCACTCTATGTAACACTTGAACCCTGTCCCATGTGTGCTGGTGCTATTTTGCAGGCGCGTGTTGCTACCGTTATTTTTGGCTGCTCAGATCCTAAAGCGGGGTGTTGTGGCACCCTATACAACATAGTAGCAGACACACGCTTCAACCATCAAACAATCGTAACAGGTGGGGTCTTAGCAGCTGAGTGCAGTGAAATTTTGCAGACTTTTTTTAAACAGAAAAGAT
>JBDKGC010000053.1:0-2545 GCA_039798385.1 Bacillota bacterium | reverse complement strand
AGAGGCCATAACTTTTTTCTGCTCCGCCTGGCAAGATGCGATGTAAGAAGTAAATTTTGCCCTCTTTTTCAATACACTTGGCATGCAGATTACAAACGCGGGGGAGCTGTTTTTCTAATTTTATTAATTCGTGATAGTGTGTGGAAAAAAGTGTTTTTGCTTTTAGTTTTGTATGAATATGCTCTATTATTGCTTGTGCTAATGCGAGTCCATCATAGGTGGAGGTGCCGCGGCCGATCTCGTCGAGCAGGAGTAAACTACGGTTAGTTGCTTGCTCTAGTGCTTCTTTAGTTTCGGTCATCTCGACCATAAAAGTACTTTGGCCGCCTAGCAAGTCATCTGCCGCACCAATCCGAGTGAAAATACGGTCTACAAGTGGTAGCTCGGCATAACCCGCTGGTACAAAGGAGCCTATTTGAGCCATAATTATAATGAGCGCCAGCTGTCGCATATATGTACTTTTGCCGGCCATATTTGGCCCGGTGATTAGTAGAATTTGTTTCTCATTTGTTAACTCGAGGTTATTAGCGACAAACTTCTCTTTTAATAAGGTCTCCATAATTGGATGGCGCCCTTTTTCTATCTTTAGATGCGCTTCGTGATGGATAACGGGGCGCGTATAATTATACCTAAGGGCTATGGTAGCTAAGGATTGTAAGACATCGATTTCAGCTAGTGCTGCACTAGTCTGTTGCAAGGGCTTGATATAATTGGCTATTTTACTTAGGACTTCAGTAAAGATTTGTTCTTCTAAGGCCTTAGCCTGTGCTTCGGCATTTAAAATAGCTGCTTCTTGCATTTTTAACTCATTTGTCACAAAGCGCTCGGCGTTAGCTAATGTTTGTTTGCGTTGATAATGAGCAGGTACATATTTTAAATTTGATTTGCTGACCTCTAAATAATAACCAAACATTCTGTTGTAACCAACTTTTAAAGATTTTATGCCCGTTTTTTTTCGTTCATCAAGTTCTAATGCAGCGAGCCAAGCTTTGGCTTGCTTGGCGCTACTTTTGTAATTATCAAGTTGATCGTTATAGCCAGGCCGGATTATATTGCTATTTCCAGCAAGTGGTTTATCTGTAATAGCTGTTTTAATTAATTTCATAACATCAATTGTTGCGTCACTGATCTTATGTGCTAAGTTTTCGAGGCTGATGCTCTTCATCTTAGCTAATAACTCTTTTTTTATAGAATAGCTGATAGCTAACGATTGCTCAATTTTTTTTAAGTCGATAGCTTGAGCACGATTTAAAACAACACGAACAGTTAGTCGTTCTAAATCATTTGCTTCTTTTAATGAATTTTGAAGCTGATGTAAGAAAACAGGTGAGTCCGAAAAATTTTGAACCCCTGTTTGCCTGGATGCTAGCTCTTGTTTATTTAATAAAGGTTTATGTAGCCATTGTTTTAAAAGCCGTGTGCCCATGGCTGTATATGTATGCTTTAAATGTTCAAAAAGTGAGCCTTGGGTTTTATGTTGGGAATTAAATATGTCAAGATTCCGCTGCGCATTACTGTCGAGCATCATGTAGGATTGTGTATGATAGTATTTTGAAGGCTTGATATGTTTCAGTGAGCAATGCTGGGTCTCTTTTAAATAATTATAGAGTAAGTTAATCGCTGTTTTTGTTGCATAGTTAGGGTAAGCTGCTGCTGCTTGGTTACTTGTTTGATAAGAATTATCTAGCGGTGTGATAAGGTATTGATCTGATTTTAGTTTGCCTTGGATAAATTTAAGCGAGCTTTCTAAGACGATAATTTCACGCGGGGTATAAATTGATAACTCTTTTAATAACTCCGTATCGTTTGCTGGGGCTGTGACAAAAATTTCTCCGGTCGAAAAGTCAACCGCTGCAAAACCGATAGGTTCGGTTGGCACGCCATAAAGAGCGACCAAAAAGTTATTATATTGGCCTGCAAGTAGGTCTTCGTCGAGCACAGTCCCGGGGGTAATGACCCTCGTAACTGCTCTTTTTACCAGTCCCTTTGTTTTACTAGGATCTTCTGTCTGTTCGCAGAGAGCCACTTTATAGCCCTTGTTAATCAAGCGTGAGATGTAAGGGTAAGCTGCATGATGTGGTACACCACACATTGGTACGCGGTTAGCACCTTGCCCGCGGGCGGTTAAGGTAAGGTCTAACTCTTGCGAAGCGAGCTTAGCATCTTCAAAGAACATTTCATAGAAGTCACCCAACCGATAAAAAAGTAAAGCATCTTGGTAATTATTCTTAATAGCTAAATATTGTTCAATCATTGGAGTGGGCTTCTGCAACTAGAAAAAAACTCCTTTTATATTAAGTATCATATGTATACTATTAGATTTTGTATTCTATATTAATGCTAAACGACATGTTTTAGTTTGTCAATGAGCAATTATTTAAAGAAAAAGTGTAACAAAAAAGCAGTCACCAGGTGACCACTTAGTTGCTAGTAGTTTAATACCTAATTTTTATTGCTCTGCGTTTTTTCTGTTTTCAAGTTCTGCCTGAATCCTCCCTATATTTTTATAAATATTATTGGCAATTCCGAATCTTGATAAAGACTT
>JBDKGC010000052.1:0-4262 GCA_039798385.1 Bacillota bacterium | reverse complement strand
GCTACTAGCAAATGCAAACAAAAAGACTACTTTACTAAGTAGCATTTTTGCCGTATGCGGATAAAAGGTTAAATTATACATTTTTTCTAGAAATCATGTATTCCAGCATTTCATCTATAAGTACTTGCATTTCTTTTAGTGTCGTCGTATTTTTGTCAGGAAGGCGTTTTAGAGTTAATAGATTATGGTAATCGTTTTATAAACTAAGTGAGTGGATAGCTATATTTAATAATGGAGTTTTTAATCCGCTAATATTTGAGCAAGATGGTGATCGTCAATATAAAATCAAAGCGGCTAAGGGTGTTCCAACTGTGATTTAACGGTAGCACCTCAGGTAATTTCTTAATTTACCTAGCATAGCTTTAGTATAAGATAATAAAAAAAGTTACTATAGGTTGCTCTTATTGTTCATGCTAATCTTGACAAAACTGTTTATGTTAAGTATATTATTAAACTGCATGGGGCAGTATATTTTTATGTACATTAAAATGTGTGGTGGTCTGCTTGGATGAGGCAACGCCGACGATTGTTTTCTGTGGTCTCTCTTTTGATTTAGCCATAATTATTAGTTCTATTTTAGTTGCGGCCTTAATTTTCATAGTAGTTTTTTTTGCTGGACGCAAAGCTCAGCTTGTACCAAAGAAACTAAGCCTGCAAAATATGCTAGAGTTAGTGCTGGAGCTGACAAAAAAGATTACTGCTACTGGCTTTGAAAATGTACAGCGCCTAGAGAATTTTTGGCCGTTTATTTTCACACTCTTTATGTACGTCTTTTTTGCTAATCAGCTGGGCGTACTCTGTATGTTAAGCACCAAAGGTCCGCTAGCAGGCTTTGGGGCCGAAGCAGCACATGCTGAGCATATTATTTGGGTTAAGTCGCCAACGGCTGATTTAAGTGGGGCGCTTGCTTTAGCAGTTTTGGTAGCTTTGATTAGTCAAGGTTTAGTAGTGCAGAATCTATACCATAAAGTTAGACAGCAGGGTTTTAGAACACAGTTAAAAGCACTGTTCTCTTTAGCAAACTTAAAAGCTAAACTAAAGCATTTGCCGATGGAGATTTTGCATATCATAGAGGATTTTATTAAACCCTTGACGCATTCGATGCGGCTTTTTGCTAACATTTTTACAGGTGAGGTTTTGATTGGGATGATGCTACACATGGGTAAAATATGGTATAACGGTTTAGCACTATTACCATGGATGGCTTTTTCATTGTTTGTTGGTTTTATTCAAGCTTATATTTTTACTACTTTAGCCAGTGTTTATATGGGGCAAAAAGTGAATATGCAAGATTCTTTAGGAGGTCATTAAATCAATGGATGCTGTGCAGTTTAGAGTCTTAATGGGTGGAGTTATTGTTGCAATTGCCGCGCTAGCCGCAGCTTTTGGGGTCTCGCTGTTATCGAGTAAGTATATGGAGAGTAGTGCACGTCAGCCAGAGGTGCGCGAGGGTTTATTTCAGAATATTTTAGTTTTGTTAGCGTTTGTTGAGGCTTTGCCAATTATTGCCCTTGTATTTGGGGTTTTACTTATTCTAGGTGTAGTCGGTAGGTAAGGATAGCTGCTTGCTGTAGTTTTTTTTAGAAGGTGAAGCAAAGATGAAATTCATTCCAGAATTAGGGACCTTATTATCACAGTTTGTCGTCGTTGGTATCTTGTTTTGGTTTTTAAAGAAATATGCCTTACCACCGCTTTTGCAAGCGATGCGGGCGCGTTCGGAAAAGATTAGTGCGGATTTAAAAAGTTCCCAGGCTTCGAAAGCAGCTGCGGAAGAATTGGTCCGCTCGCGTCAGCAAGAGCTCCAAGCAGCGCAGCGTGAAGCGCAGGAAATTATTAAAGAAGGCCGGTTAAGAACCGAAACGGAAACGACTGCTGTCTTGCTGAAGACGGAAGAGCAAGCGGCTAGAATAATTGCTGATGCGCGGACAAATATTTTAAAAGAGCGCACAGATGTTAGTAATCAACTAAAGCAAGAAGTAGCAACTTTGGTCTATAAAGTAACAGCGAAAGTGCTTGAGAAAGAGTTAGGCGTAAAGGATCAAGAACGCTTGGTTGCGCAATATGTTGAGCAAGTGGCAGGTTTAAAAAGATGAGTGATGTGGCTAAACGGTATGCGCGTGGACTTTTTTTAGCAGCCCAGGAAGCGGAGCAGCTGAAGCAGGTAGAGCAAGATTTAGCGTTGCTTGCTGTGATATTTGGAGATACTATGATTAATAACTATCTATCTTCGCCGATAATAGAGATAAATGCTAAAGGGAAGCTTTTAGCAAAAGTGCTGCAGAGCAGCATAACAGAGATAAGTATGCGGTTTCTCTATCTCTTACTTAAAGCACGGCGAACAGAGTATTTTGAACAAATTAAGCAGCACTTTATAAATTTTGTGTTACAAAAAGCAGGTAAACTTCGAGCTGATGTTTGGACGGCTGTATTACTTTCAAAAGAGCAGCGCAGTGAGCTGGAGCGATCATTTTTTTATTTACTAAATAAACCAATAACATTATTTGAACATCATGCTCCTTTGGTATTGGGAGGGGTGGCAGTACGGATTGGTGACCGACTCTATGATGGCACGCTCCGTACACAGCTGCGACAGAGTTTAGGGTTAGGAGGTGCATTACAATATGAAGCTTAGCGCGGATGAAATTAGTGCGTTAATAAAAAAAGAAATAACCAACTATAGTGGTCAGCCTGAGGTAGCGGACGTTGGGACGGTCCTCAGTGTAGGAGACGGTATTGCCTTGGTTTACGGACTACAAACTGTCCGTGCTTCGGAGTTAGTTTTATTTGCAAGTGGCGTCTATGGCATGGTCTTAAATCTAGAAGAGCGGTATGTTGGCGTCGTTATTTTAGGTGACTATACTAATGTTCGCGAAGGAGAACAGGTTAAGCAGACAGGACGTTTGGCTGAGATCCCAGTTGGTGATAGTTTTTTAGGTCGCGTTGTTAACCCCTTAGGTGAGCCGCTTGATAATCTGGGTGAGATAAAGACGACGGCGACGCGTTCTATTATGCACGATGCTCCAGGTGTTATTAAGCGTAAGCCGGTTGATCGTCCTTTGCAGACTGGGGTTAAGGTAGTCGATGCCTTGATTCCGATTGGCCGTGGACAGCGGGAATTAATAATGGGTGATCGAAAAACCGGAAAAACAGCTTTGGCTGTCGATGCTATTTTAAATCAACGTGGTAAAAATGTGATCTGTATCTATGTAGCTATTGGTCAGAAACAATCAACTGTCACGCAAGTAGTAGAAACCTTACGAGCTGCAGGGGCCTTAGAGTATACGATTGTAGTGACAGCTAGTGCTTCTTTAGCAGCACCATTTCTATTTTTAGCACCGTATGCTGGTTGTGCCATGGGTGAACATTTTATGTATCAAGGCCAAGATGTGCTCTGTATCTATGATGATCTTACAAAACATGCCGCTGCTTACCGGGAGCTCTCTTTATTACTTAGAAGACCACCAGGCCGGGAAGCTTTTCCAGGGGATGTCTTCTTCTTGCATTCAAGATTGCTAGAGCGGGCGGCCCAGCTTAGCGACGAAGCAGGCGGCGGGTCCTTTACTGCTTTGCCAATTGTGGAGACGCAGGCCGGCGATATTTCAGCTTATATTCCGACTAATATTATCTCTATTACTGATGGTCAAATTTTTCTTGAATCTGACCTCTTTTATGCCGGTGTCAGGCCAGCCGTAAATGTAGGTTTTTCTGTTTCGCGGGTCGGGGGCGCAGCACAGGTAGCGGCCATGCGTAAGGTAGCTGGTACACTGAAGCTTGATCTCTCACAATATAAGGAACTAGAGGCCTTTGCGCAGTTTAGTTCGGACCTTGATGCCAGTACACAAAAGAAGTTAGCGCGTGGCGAGCGTGTAGTTGAAATTTTAAAGCAAGCTAACAGTGAACCTTTAACAGTCGAGGAACAGATTGTCGCACTGTATTTAGTGACCGAGGGTTATACCGATGATATGCCGCTCGACCAAATACCAGTTCTTGAAAAGGAGCTACACCTATATCTTGCAAAGGATAGAGCTTTTTACGAGGGCTTACAAAAAGAGCAACAATTGACCGAGGAGCTTAAAATAGATTTAGGCTTGGCGATTAAAAAAGTTAAAGCTATGTTTGAGGCAAATGATGAAAATGTAGGGTAAATAGGAGGCTAAGCTAGTAAAGTGGCTGGTTCAGTGCGTGACATAAAACGGAGAATAGGTTTTTTAAATAATATTGCGAAAATTACGCAAGCGATGCGAATGGTTGCTCTATCAAAG
>JBDKGC010000051.1:0-5994 GCA_039798385.1 Bacillota bacterium | reverse complement strand
AAAAAAAAGAGGTAAGAAACAATCCGACCCCTAAATTTAAATATTAATAAATTAAAAACAAGTAATAAAATAAATTGTACAAAAAAATCATTTAAATACTTATACCAAAAAGGCTCCATGGTAAAAATCTCCTTATTTAAGGAATTGCAATGCTTTATCAAATAAATCCTTACATCTATACCAGCCCACAAATGAGGCTATTAGTTGCTCTTGTTTATCGAATATTGCTACAGCTACTAGCGACGGATGTTTTTTAGCTGTGGGATAATAATACCGCATATCAAACCAACATACAGCACTGCCCTGTTCAATTTTAAGTAATACTGGATAAACATAAGTAGAAAAAGATTTAAGTGCAGCAACCGCTTTACTTACTTGTGAACAACCAACTAGGCTTGCTGCTACTACAGGTACTTTTTCTAATTGCGTTAGACCCGACCTTTTTAATACCCCTCTGACAACAGTGCCGTTTTCTTCTATTAATGCACCCCAGGTCCCAAGCCGCATTGATGGTGTTACTGTATATCGTAAGAAAAGTTTATCATTTTCTACACGGTATAGCTTTATTAAAAGATTGCGTTTTGTATGCATATCGTACAATCGTAATAAAAAATAACCTATTAAAATAAGATAAACTACGGTAAAAATTAGAGCTGGATTCCAAGCAAGAACCCACCAACAAAAAAAACCCACTAAATGTAAACAAAAAAGAACTGGGTCAAAAATATTAATACTATTAAACGCCACCCACTTGTTGTAAAACGGCCAAAATGCCTTTGTTCCATAGGGATTAAAAAGATCGGTCACAACGTGCACTGCACCAGCGATACTCCCCCATAAAACCAGTAACCCGAATGAGACCGAGGGAAAAAATAATTTTGTAAAACCTGTAAGCAACATTGCCCATAATAAAAGAATCGGCAACGCATGAGACCAACCGCGATGGTTCCGTATATAAGCTGCGTCACTAAAAAAGCGATATATAATATCCATATCAGGCCACGTAGAGCCCAATATAGTTACCATTGCTACGGCCTTTGTAGTTTCAAAATCATTAGCAACCTCCGGACTATAATATGCTAAACCCAAAAGACCGACACCCATTACGATATGTGTTAATGAATCTATGCTTATCACTCCATTATATTGATTGTACGTAGACTGCATCCCATTTAATAATATTAGTATTCCTGATAGCAAAGCTTCACATACTCTAATGGCTGTCTTTTTTTCTACTCAATTATAGGATTTTATTGTCTTTAGATACAATATACAAAACTACTTTGTTTAATAAATTCATTTCTCACACCCCGGAATACTTGCCAATCAACCTACCTTTAATGTAACATATACTATATGTGCTTAGCAAAAATTCCAGAAATCCTTAATATACTAGATAAAACATATCCAAATGCTAAATGCGGTTTAAATTTTACTACTCCCTTTGAGCTTTTGGTGGCTGTAGTATTATCAGCTCGCACAACGGACAAGCAGGTTAACCTAGTCACTAGTAAATTGTTTTCCTCCACCAAGCCATTTACACCTCAAAAGGTACTGGACCTTGGACAAGCAGCACTTGCGCATGAAATAAAAAGCATTGGCCTCTACCATACCAAAAGCCAAAACATCTACAAGCTTGCTAAACTACTATTAAGCAATTATGCGGGCCATGTTCCTCAAACTAGATTGGCACTAGAATCACTGCCAGGTGTAGGACGAAAAACTGCTAATGTAGTACTCAGCACTGCTTTTAATTTTCCGGCACTAGCTGTAGACACACACGTAATGCGTGTAGCAACCAGATTAGGCCTAACACATAAAACCACTCCTTTTAAAATAGAAGCCGACCTAACAAAAAAATTACCCAAAAACATTTGGATTAAGTTTCACCATCAACTCATAACTCATGGCCGGACATTCTGCAAAAAAAGAAAACCTAAATGCCATATATGCCCCCTTCAAACAGATTGTACATATTTTAATAAGCTCATGAACTAAAAACAAATTTTAATTAGAAGAATGCTTTAAAGAACGGTTTAAAAAAAGCATGCGCCATGCAATTGCAGACGACCAGCAAAGCAAGCCGATAGCTACCACATAAACCCATTTCAAACCAAGTTCAGCAACAATATAAGCCATTAATACACCACCAAAGTTGTACGCACTAAGCCAGACTAATTTATAGACCGAATAAATTTGCGGCAAGCGTTCTAACGTGGTATTAGACTGCATTAAGGTATGCTGGACAGATAACCGCAATGAATGACTAATGCCCATTAAGATTGATAGTACTAAATTAATACCGATATAAGGAAACAAGCAATAAATTCCAATTAGCAAAGCGTGAAATAAGGATTCAAAAAGTAAAACATACATAGAAGTGACGCGGCGAAATATTACTGTTAAAATTAAGACTCCTCCTACTACTCCGCCTACCTTGTAAAAACCATGCAGATAAGGTAGCCAACTACCATCACACATTAACAACTTGATGATAAAGATATTAAGTACCGGAGCTGTCCAAATTCCTGCAGATGTAACCTCTAACAGTTCGATTAAAAATAGACGCCGAAAAAATGAATGACTAAATGTGTACCGCCAAGCACTTGTTAAAACTCCCAGAGATACTTTTTGTTTTTTTTGATCTAGCGACGGACGAATCTTAATTAACATTGAAAGCAATAAAGATATGGTCCAAATACAAAAAATAATAAAGATTGCTATCTGCCATAAAAAAGTATCACCAGCTGTACTACCCCAAAAAAAACTGCTAAAAAAATAACCCATACAAGCCGCAATTGGAAAAAATAGGCTAAATACAATTTTATTTGATTTTGCCAATAATTTACTCTTTACCAAATGGGACCAATAAGCATTACGCGAAGCGCTCAGCACTCCTTCACAAAAAGCGACAGCCGCGAGTAAAATAAATATACCAAAGACCGACCAGATCGTATCAAGTTTTAAATACGCTAAAATCATTAGTAAAGCAATAATACCTAGTTGCAGAACCCTGGCCCTCACTAACGATTGGTAAAGGTGTAACCTTCTAAAAATAATAGGGGCAAGCAAGCTCGTGCCAAACAACATGGATAAAGAAATAATCACAAATAACGTTTGCTGCCGAACACAAGCTCCATCCGCCCATGGTATCTGCTTTAATATATAGTGGGTCACCGCCATAAAATAGAGTGTGTCACCAATCTTGGCGAGTGATTGACTAATCAATAATGCATAATAGGAGCGCTGACAATATTTATCCATATTATGTTCCCTTCATCTAGATTTTTTTAAACTAACAATAACTTGCTAGCTAGCTTGTATTTCTACAAGCAGCAAACATTTGATTATTAGTGTTTTATTAGCTTACTCCAACCTAGATGTAAATACAATCTACTTTTAACTGAAACTTAAAGATATGTACTTAATTTAAAATTTGTAAAAAAGTAAAATAACAAAAAAGTAGCCAATAAGCCGAGTTTTGTACTCCGTATGGTACTAACGGCTCAATACCTCCCATACATTTTGGAGTGGCAATCATCTATCTAGGTCAGCTATTGCTAACTGACTCTTGCGACCTACCCGAGATCACCGCGGGTAACGGCTGTGCAACACGTGCACTAATCTCCTATCCGGTCTTGCTCTAGATGGGGTTTACCTAGCCAACATGTCTCCATGCTGCTGGTGCGCTCTTACCGCACCGTTGCATCCTTACCTGTGAAGCTAACTAAAACTTCCATCGGCGGTCTACATTTCTGTGGCACTAGCCTTAGGGTCGCCCCCACCGGCCGTTAACCGGCATCCTACCCTATAGAGCTCGGACTTTCCTCTCGTGAATTACTTCACCAGCGATTGCCTTGACTACTCTCTTGTTATTTTATATTTATTATTGTAACACAATTAGTATTAAATTAATAGACTATTTAACTTTTAAAATTCTTATTATACATTTATGAGTCTAAATTTGCTTGTGTTAGTACTTCTTCTAATATTTTACGGTCAACCTCTTGATGAAGACGATCATATTCTTTTTTGGCATCCTGATAAAACATACTACCGCTAAATAGCGGACCACTTGCAAATGGTATATTTGATGCAAACGGAATAATAAACGGCGTTACCTCTTCTCCGCGAGCCGCTAAAGTCATTAACCTGCCACCCGCTGTTAAAAATTGGTCTGGTCCCATAACACGCATCACATCAGCAACAGACCCTGCTGGTGTCGCTACCACCGTATTTGGCCCTTCGCGATATAGCCTTGTTTCACCAGCTGCCCATACTGGTAAACCCATCCAAGCTTTCACTTCAACCATTGTGTGATCTGGCCAAACTGGGCGGACTTGATCACGCAATGCTTGTTGTGCTAAAGCGTGCCATTCATCTCCCTTAATGCCATTATAACGCTCGATCATTTCAGCAACTGTAGGCGGTCGTAAACCTCCCCCACGTCCTTTCCAATCGGGTTCTTCTTCAATAGCATCAGTAATTCCAGGTAATCGCTTTAAACGGTTTAAGCCAACTTCTAAGGGATAAGCAGCATAATCTTTTCCACCAGCCATATATCGTACAACATCCGACCTCCCTGTTTTAGTATCCTCAAAAGACCTGACAGGAAAAGCAATCCTTGGCACCCCTGCAATGGTAACTTCTAATACTGGTCGGTATGGCCCTTTATCCTCATATATAGGTGCAACGGCCTGTACTCTTGGTCTCTTCGCTCTATCTGGCAACGTAGCTTCGGAATTACTTACGGAGGAGCTAGAAAAACTAGATGGACTAGCAACACCACTTGCTGCTCGAATGGGACTAGACGAGCTAAAAGAGCTTGTGCTAGATGAGGACGAAGGTAAGACTAACTCGGCATCATCAGCTACTTTTCTTTTCCGCGAAGCTGATTTGGGTATGTGTGGTGTAATAAAGGAGCCATCTGAACTGGATACATTAAACAGACTAGGTGAACTAGACGAACTGAACGTACTAGATGAACTAGAACTAGATGAGCTAAATGAACTAGATACACTGGTGGGAACTGGACACATAGGGATCTTATTTTTTTCTTTCTTGTCAGCCGCAAAAACAGCAGTACATGTTATGACTCCCAAACTAAAAGAAATGAAAAGTGCTTTGCTACTAATAGACATGTGTGACGTACCTCCTAGATATAAATACTACCTACATTATAGAATACCAAACCAATTAAATCAAACCAAGAAAACAGGACGATTAATATGTATCATAAACAGGTTTAAAAAACCCTTCTCTCTCCAGAAAGGATTTTTTGCATTAACACTTACTAAAAAAATTCAAACGTTATGGCCTAAGCTTCTAAGCATTAAAGCATTTTGTATAGAAGCATTTTTTGCAACAGGGTCTTTAGCTACATAGGCTGCATGGCTTTGCAACGCTGCATCAATTCCCATTACATCATAATCCGTAATACCACCCATTATAGCTCCTGGTGTTAACCTTCGATAATCAGCTAATAACTGTGCTAAATGATTATAATCCCATTGTCTTATTGCCGGGAAATATAATAATAGACACTCTAGGTCAGAAGCTGGACGCAGCGCAGTTATACATAACGGGGTAACTAAACTATTCAATTGAGCTAACTTTTGCGTTTTTTCTAAATCAGTCATTTTTCATTCAGCCTTTTTAAGTTTAAATGTGAACATCTATCACTATAAACTTATTCAAGACAATGATTAACGGGTACGTATAAACACCTAATAAATAAAGCAGTCTTTATCGAATAAGTTTTTAAATACACAGTGAAGAAAATAGATGCATGCAATCCGTTTTTTGCACCATTTTTTCTCAAATTAAAACAAAACAATTTCAGAGATTTAATACACTCCAAAATTGTTTTGTTTTTATTCCCTGAAAACTAAAGAGCACCAGCTTTTTTAAATTTTATTTTTTCTGATATCTACTCTCCATAGAAAGGAGGTGATCCATCCCCACCTTCCGGTAGGGATACCTTGTTACGACTTC
>JBDKGC010000050.1:0-5753 GCA_039798385.1 Bacillota bacterium | reverse complement strand
TATTTTTATATAATATATGCGTTTTAATTAAGTTTGGTTACGGTTTTAAAAAATCAAGATGCCTGAAGGCCATTAGTATTTTTTGTTGTACAAGCAACATTTGTGAAAGTAGTGCATATATATATATAGTTCGAAGTTTTAGGTATAAGAGACTAAAAGAGGAGGAGCAGTTTGGCCTATAGGCTTTACTTACTTAAGCCAAAGTATGCGATTTTTAAAAATGAAAATAAATTTTTGTAAGCGCGTTGAAACTGAAACAACAAACATAGGTATTACCAGTTTTTTATCAAAAGTAACTAAAAAATCTTCGTCAGATGAAACTATGCAGAGTATAAATAATAGAGTAAGTGGGTTAGAGGAGTTAGAGTTAGAAAGTCCTTTAACGGATGAGGTAGAGAGTGTAGCGTATAGAAGTGAGGAGGTAGTAATTGAAGAAGTTGAGGAGACGGAACCTGTTGACTGTGGTTTTGAATCCCCTTTTTACATTGAGCACCAGCCAGAAGAGTCGAGTCCATGTCTGGCTCACGAAGATATAATGCCAAGTGATGAAGATTGGGCCGAAGTAGAGCAATGTGCAGATGACTTATCGGTCGATAGTGCTGAGCTTTCTTCGCTACATCAAGAGTTACTAGATGAAGTAAAGTTGCTCGGCGAACAGAGTTATACGGTTGGTGAAGCAAGAACTAATCGTGAAGAGAGTTCTTCGTGTGAGGGGCCATAAAACGCTTGTTGCTACAGAATGAGGATAAGCAGATAATTTCCAGGGCTGTCGGTAGTGAAATTAGCGTACGGTATCTTTACCGAGGCCTTTGGCAGATAAGTACACCTGCTAGACAGAGCTGGGTTTTTAAGAAGATAACGTTACCAAGCTTGCACTTTTTATGGTGGTCAAAAGTCTCACAAGATCTAAACTTTCGTCATTTTTATGGTATGCCTAATTTTTTTCTATTAAAAAATGGCTGGCTTACCTCATTTATTGTTGGACAAAATTGTACATATAAAAGTGTGACCGAAGCTAAAGCATGTGTACGTCGGTTAGCTTCGTTTCATTGTAGTGGATATCGAGTAGCAATTAAAGCTAAAAAAAAGCGACCGCTTTTATTTGCGGCACGGATGAAGCGTAGATTAGCAAATTTTTATCGCTTAAGTAAGGCGCAGGTTAGTGGGCGACTTGGAGTTATATTAAAGCAACAAGGACCACAATTTTATTTTGAAGGACTTAAAAGTTGGGATCTTTTATGCCGCCTAAATTACCAGGCTTATTGCACAGATTGTTGGCAGGAACGGTTGCTAACGCATCGTGATCTTGCAAGTCATAACTTTATGATCGATAAAAATAATAAAACTTGGTTAATCGATTTTGAGACAGCAGAATATGATGCCCAGATAGGAGATCTAGGCCAGGTAATTACTCGTATTCTTGCCATGCACAAGTGGTCAGCTGAACTTTTTAAAGTACTTTTGAAAGCTTATGAAGCTATTATGCCATTAAATGCTTACCAACACGAAATTTTGTTGTTACTACTGCGGTTTCCTAATGAATTCTTTCGAGAGGCGCTTGGCTTAGCGGAAAGAAAACCTGGTTATAATCCCAAAAAGACCATGGCTTATTTAGAAAAATTAATAGCTGAGAACCATTATCGCCATAGTTTGATACATAGTTTAAGTTAGGGTTTACAAGTTCTGAATTACTTCGCGACGTAAGCTTTGACCTTTAGCGCGATATAATGCTAAAGTGAAAAGAAAGTGCTGTAAAGTAGGTGGCTAATTTATGCAAAATTTGTTACATAAGCTAGAAGAGCAGGGGCTGAAACGTATTTTGTTAAATGAGCCTTTGTCATCGCATACAACGTGGAAAATTGGTGGTCCAGCTAGAGTGATGGTGCTCCCAGAGTCTATTGAGGAGTTACAAAACTTAATGCGTACACTGGCAGAAGATAATGTGCCGTATACTTATTTAGGACGTGGTTCTAATCTGCTTGTTTCGGACGAGGGTTTTGAGGGAGTAGTTATCAAATTAGGAAAAGGGTTTGATTATCGTTTGCTCGAGGAGCAGCAAGTAACTGTCGGTTGTGGGCACTCGACAATCGCTTTAGCTACGATTGTGTCAAGAGCAGGCTATACTGGTTTGGAGTTTGCAGGTGGTATACCCGGTAGTCTTGGTGGAGCAGTCTATATGAATGCCGGGGCACATGGTTCTAATATGGCACATGTTTTTTTAACAGCCAAAATGGTTACAGCAGCTGGGCGGGTAGAGTCTTTAAGTAAGGAAATGCTTGAGTTTGCTTATCGGTATTCTAAATTGCAGGATGACATAACGGGTCTTTTAGTCGAAGTGACTTTAGCGATCAAACCAGGAGATTTAAAGGAGATTACCGAAAAATTACATGACTACAAAGCTTATCGGCGTAAGACGCAGCCGATTGCTGAAGCTTCAGCCGGGTCTCTGTTTCGTAATCCATCCGGAGACCATGCGGCACGCTTGATTGAAGAAGCAGGTTTAAAAGGGTATAGCGTCGGAGATATGGCTGTTTCTCATATTCATGCTAATTTTATTGTTAACCGTGGCCTGGGTACAGCAAAGCAGTTAGACTCCTTGATAGAGCATATAAAAGAAGTGGTATATCGCAAATCTGGTACGATGTTAGTCCCAGAAGTGCGACGATTAACAGCAGTTAATAGGTGATTTTAACAAATGGGTTTAAAATTTAAATGGATTGGGAGAAAAAGTAGCTGTCTACGGATGCCACGCTATGTAAGATTAGGATTATTTACCTCATTATTATTTATTTTATTGGTTGCTTTTTTGAAATCGCCCTTAAATAAGGTGCAAAAAATTATGATTAGTGGTTGCAATTTGTTGTTACCAGAAGAGATAGAACGGATATCGGGGGTTAAGCTTGGTGATTCGTGGCTTATGCTTGATCGAGCTGAGGCTGTCGGTAAACTGAAGCAGCTAATAGCTATGCAAGAGGTGGAGCTCATCAAGTCTTTTCCTAGTGAAATACAAATAAAGATTAGAGAGTATCTTCCGGTAGCTGTTTATAACGATGAGGATCGAGAGTTTCTGATCCTTGCTAACGGTAGTCTTTATCAGTTATCAAAACCTACAGAGCAAGTACTCCCAACGCTTACCGGAGAGTGGCGCGAGGAGGAACTTCGGGTTTTAGCTAAACAACTTGCATGCGCGCCGCTTGAACGTGTTGGGAAATGTTTTATCAGTAAGGATGCTGCATGTGAGGAACAATTACAAGTGGTAACTAGCCGTAAACATACTTTACATATGCGGTTAGAGGAGATGGCTGCTAAACTTGAACTTTACACTAATTATTTAAATTTAGAACCTGGTGAACTATATCTTTTGGAGACAACTTGTTTTAAAGCTTTAGAGAGAAAACATGGAAATAAAGGTTAAATATGTTGGTCTGTTGAATTAGTCTTCAGGAAGAGTTAGTTTTTGCAAGGGGGTGCTCCAGGTTGCGAGAAACAAGACTTGTAAGCCTGGATATAGGTACAAGTGAAGTTAGAATAGTTGTGGCTGAGGTTAACATCGACGGCTCCTTGCATGTTGTTGGCGTAGGTTCTGCACAATCATCTGGAATAAAACAAGGTGTAATTATTAATATAGAGCAAGTGGCGCAAGCTATAAGCCGTGCTGTAGCAGCTGCTGAGCGTATGGTCGGTGTTGGCATTAAGGAGCTATATGTTGGTATTTCAGGCGAGCATTTGGCACTTCAGACTAACCAGGGTGTAGTCTCAGTGGCCGATGAGACGCGTGAAATAAATGATACGGACGTTGAGCGGGTGTTGCAAGCGGCGCGAGTGATTGCACTTCCACCGGAGCGGGAAATAATTGAGTTAATAGCAAAGGAATTTGTAGTTGATGGTTTTGGTGGTATTAAAGATCCTCGTGGCATGGTTGGGGTTCGCTTAGAGGCCACGGTTCTCATCATTACCGCTTCCAAAACAGTGGTACATAATTTAATGCGTTGTGTGAGTAAAGCGGGGTTAAACTTACTAGGCTTTGTTTTCTTACCACTAGCGGTTGGTGAGTACTGTCTTTCAAATGATGAGCGCCATCAAGGTGTAGTCTTAGTTGACATTGGTGCTGGAAAAACTGTTATTTCGTATTTTGAGCAAGATAAGTTAATTTTGCATAAAGATATACCGATTGGTGGGGCCTATATAACGCAAGATATATCGGTTGGACTGCGTGCTGAGTGTGCCTGTGCGGAAGAGATAAAACATAAACATGGCGTGGCTGGGGTTAACTATGCCCAAGAGACTAATAAAATTACAGTTCAATCAATAGGGGAAAAGAAGGTTCGTTCGGTAACACAGCTAGACTTAGCTAAAATAATTGAACCACGTGTAGAGGAAATATTTCAATTAATTTTGTATACAGTCAAAGAAGCTGGGTTAAGTGTAGAGCCAGCTGCGGGTTATGTATGTTTAGGTGGTGTTATGACACTGCCTTATATTGTGGAAGTGGCTAATGAGAAGTTAAATAGTGTTCGGCGAGCAGTGTCTAGAAGTTTATCTATTAAAGATCCTTCTTATATAGTAGGTTTAGCGATGATTAATTATTTACATAAGAGTAAATTCCCTCATTATTTGTGTCAAAAGACCGCGCCTGCTTCAAGTGGGAAGGGAGGGCGACGTGGTTCTCTGTTTGTTGAACGTATGAAAAGTTGGTTAAGTGAAATTATATAATTTATTAAAAGAGGGGATGACGAAATGTTGGTGTTTGATTTGGACATAGAGCAAGTTGCAAGGATAAAAGTTATCGGGGTTGGCGGCGGAGGAAGTAATGCTGTTAATCGGATGATCGAAGCTGGCGTGCAAGGTGTAGAGTTTATAGCGGTTAACACCGATGCTCAGGCATTAAATCGAGCACAGTCGCCCATTAGGTTACAAATTGGTGAGAAATTGACACGTGGGTTAGGAGCCGGTGCTAAGCCAGAAATTGGCAAAAAAGCAGCTGAAGAAAGTGTTGAACACTTAGAAAACGCATTAAAAGGTGCAGATATGGTATTTGTGACGGCTGGGATGGGCGGCGGCACCGGTACAGGAGCAGCACCCGAAATTGCGGCGATAGCTAGAGAACAAGGTGCTTTGACAGTTGGGGTTGTCACTAAACCTTTCTCCTTTGAAGGTCGTAGACGATATAATCAGGCGGAGCAAGGAGTGGCAGCATTAAAAGATAATGTAGATACATTAATTGTTATTCCAAATGATAGATTGCTAGAGATTGTTGATCAGAATACCCCAATGTTAGCAGCATTTCGAGAAGCGGACAATGTCTTGCGGCAAGGGGTGCAAGGAATTTCAGATTTAATTGCGGTGCCTGGTTTAATCAACTTAGATTTTGCTGATGTCCGTACTATTATGACGGAACGTGGGTCGGCGTTAATGGGGATCGGAGTGGCTACGGGAGAGGCTCGTGCTGCTGAAGCGGCCCGCAAGGCGATCTGTAGTCCATTGCTAGAAACGTCGATCGATGGTGCGCGTGGCGTTTTAATGAACATTACAGGTGGAGAAAATTTAAGTCTTTATGAGGTACATGAAGCAGCTGACATAATTTCACAAGCAGCAGATGCTGATGTTAATATGATTTTTGGTGCGGTAATAAATGAAGAGTTGAAAGATGAGATTCTAGTAACAGTGATTGCGACTGGTTTTGACAGCAGTCAAATGTTAGGTGGCAAGAAAGCAGAACTCGGAAAGGATACTAAAGAGAGTCATTATAAAAC
>JBDKGC010000049.1:0-11568 GCA_039798385.1 Bacillota bacterium | reverse complement strand
GTTTTGGATGGCAACCAACTTCAGTGCTTCGAGCTGGCGAGCGGGTATGGAAAATTGTGAGTCCGCAAGGAACTTTTGCATTGAAAGCAACAGCTGTGCCAGAAGAAAAAATCAAATTTGTAAGTGAGCTATTAATTAAAGCTAATTTAAAAGGTATCGTGCCGTTTGAGACGCTTAAGAACAGCGGGGACCGGGTGGTTGTTACTAAAGATCTTTCGTGGTATGCTACTCGCTGGCAAAAAGTAAGTGATAAATATCAACCACGACAGTTAGCTGCTATTTTGGGGCGCCTGCACCGTACCTTTCAATCATTTATAAAAGATGAAGAAACAGTGCACCGCGCTTTTTCAACACAAGATGTTATGGCCTGGAAAAGAGAAGAGATTAAGTTATCAAGTTTTTATCATGATATTAAAGAGGAAGAGTTCCCATCGCCTGTAGAAAAAGTTTTTGTTCATTTTAAACCGCAGGTAGAAAAAGGATTGCTGTTCGCTATCCGAGCAGCTGAGAAATTTTTGAAAAAAGAAAAAGGTCAGTTTCCTCGTTATACTCTATGTCACACCCGAGTGCATTTAAGTAATGTCGTGGGTCAGGAGCATGAACCGCAGTTAATCGATTTTGATCATGCTCAAATAGACACACCAGTGCGAGATATTGCTACGCTTCTACGTAAAACAGCTCTAACACAAGCTAAAGCAGTTACTGATTTAGAAGAAGTGTTAGCTGCCTACGAGGGAGAGTATGTGCTTTTGCCAATTGAGAAAAAATTATTGGCTTTATTTTTATCTTATCCTGAACGTCCATTAACGGTATTTGGAAAATATTTAAAAAAAGGAGTTGTTGATGATAAATTAGAAATGAGCTCTCTAGAAAAACTAAAAAATGAGCTCGGTCATTTTGATTTATTACGTTCGCTTGTCTTAAAATTGTGGTCACAAAATTCAGTCACGGAGCAAGAAGGGGGTTAATGCATCGATGTTTAGATATCAAAGTCCCCAGCAGAAGACACATAGTTGTGTAACAATGAAGCAAGGCGCATGTCATAGGCTTTCAGCTCAAAATTTCACGGGTTTGCAAAAGGAAGCTTATGCTGCCCAAAATATTGCTAAGTTGGCAGAAGAATGTGCGTTATTGTTACAACAAAATAGATATTACAATGTACCTTCAAAAATATTTTATCATTTATTTAAAACGGTTAATGCTTTGCAAACTCTGAAAGTAGCAACTGACATATTTTTGCATGAATTTCAAAAAATTAACCAAGATCCCAATGTAACAAAAGATTTTTTAAAATTATTTGCGGACGATGAGTCTATCGATAAAGAAATTTCAACTTGTATTCCCATGTTAAAAGAGACGTTAACTATGTTAAACACACTTCCTTGTTCCAAAGCAGGTCTAATTAAATTAATGCAGTATACCGAAGGTCTAGAACGATTAAATGCTTTATGGCCATCTAAGTCCGGTAAAATTAGTAACGTTCTAGAAGAACATCAGTCAGGAACAAATCAATTTACAGGATATAATTTTTAGATGTAAATATGATCTTTTAACTTGGTTGTTATTTGCTGGGCCACGTTTTGAATATTGCCTGCTCCAATTGTTAAAACCAGGATTCCTGGTTTTAGTCTCTTTAGGACATGTTCTACAATTTTTGTATGCGTGGGTAGATAGGTGACATTTGGATTGCAATTCTTTTTAATGAGTGCTGCAAGATGTTCTCCAGAAATATTAGAAATTGGTTCTTCACCTGAAGGGGCATAGATCCGATCAATTATTACTTCTGATACTCCTTGAAAAGCATGGCTAAATTCCTGTAAGAAGAGCGCCGTTCTTGAGTAACGATGGGGTTGAAAGATAGCAATGATCTTTCTATTTAGGGCTTGGCATCCTGATATTAATGCTTTTATCTCAGTTGGGTGATGGGCGTAGTCATCTACAATCATAATATCATTAACTAAGCCAATTACTTCGAACCGTCGCTTAGTGCTTTGAAAAGTAGCTAGTGCTGCTGCAATTGTTTTAAATTCAAGGCCTAGGAAACGAGCAGTGGCAATAGCAGCTAAGGCATTTAAAATATTGTGTTTTCCTGGTAGCGAAAGTGTAACCTTACCAAGCTGTGAGTTTTTATGATACAGGGTGAAGGTTGTTTTAGCACCGCTAGTGACAATTGTATTGGCATAGTATTCGGCGCTAGTATCTTTTAGCGCGTATTTAATTATATTTCCCGAAAACTGTTTAGCGGTTTTTAAAATTAGTGGGTCATCACCAAATAAAATAGCAACACCCTCGGGCTTAGTTTGATTTAAGAAGATCGTATAAGCTTGTTTTAAATTATCAAAACTATTTGCATAATGTTCTAAATGGTCAGCCTCAATATTAGTGATAACTGAGATATAGGGTCTGTACGCTAGGAAGCTGCCGTCGCTTTCGTCAGCCTCTGCTACGAGATATTCACTTGTGCCGGCCTGCGCATTTTGTTTTAAGGACAAGCTTTCTCCACCGATGATATAAGTGGGATCTACTTTACATGTAACTAAGACGTGCGCAATCATGGCAGTGGTCGTTGTTTTACCATGTGCTCCAGCGATCGTAATGCCTTTTTGTTGGTTGAGGAGGTGTGCTAAAAGTTTTGAACGGTGCCAAAGAGGTAAATTGCTTTTTATAGCAGCTAATTTTTCACAGTTATCATCATTTATACTGGTAGAATAAATAACCAAATCCGCTTTATCTAAATTTTTTTGATCGTGATTTTGAAAAATTGTTGCTCCCCGCTTCGTTAGATGGTTAAGTTGATAGTTAGTTAATGTTGAAGCTAGATCTGAGCCAGAGACATGTTTACCTAAATCTAACATAATATTGGCCAAGGCACTCATGCCACATCCGCCAATGCCAATAAAGTGTAGGTGGTTATATTCTCGAAGCATAGCTAGTAACTCCTTTGAAATATAATAAATAAGTTATATAGATGATTAGCCACTGGCTAAAAAAGGTAATATATATTAATATTCTAACATACATATGTATTAGAGGGGGGATTTCATTTCATGTATAACTATAATGGTACTATGGTACCGCATATTTCATGGTACGATCCTGTTTTTTATAATTCATGCTATAATCCTGGTTTACATAAGCCAGTGATGTCACAGAAGCCGCCGCTTATAGGAGGGACTGTTAAACCGGGGCAGAATGAATGTCGTACTAGTGGTTCTACTGGCTATATAACCTGTGGACCCAGTGCTGCTTTGCCGCCGTATATTAACCCAGCAAAATGTCCTGCTGATAGCTTCGGTTACAGAAGTTGTAGACCATGGGAAGCAAAATGGGAAGCTGGTCAAGGACCCGCAACTTAATTTATTTTAGCATGCAACAGATACTAAACTGCCTGTAAAGGCAGTTTTTTATTTAAGAAATAATAGAGTAATATTTTGCTCGTTAGGTACATATGTTTATAGCAGTAATAACAAATTTAGTACACAGTTATAGAAAGGGTGTAAATTTTATGTTTAGTACATGGTTTGACTGGTCTAGCCGCGTAAAGAATGGTGGTTTCTGGGTTTCCTTAGTAGCCTTAGTTTTAATGGTTTTAAGAGCGTTTAAAGTAAGCTGGCTTAATGTAGGGTACGATGAGTTAACTACTGTGGTACTTGCTGTGTTAACCTTTTTAGGGGTGCTAAGTAATCCTACCGAAGGTAACTGGTATGTAGATACCAAAGAAGAGGCTGTTTATAAAGGCTAAATAAGTCAATAGGACATGAAATAAGAACGCTATGATCGGCGTTCTTTTCATTGTTTTAAAACTTGTTCAAATATTCACAAAAAAACCCTCTTGCTCATTGGTACGATCTCCCAAAAGATAGCAAGCTAAGGTTAGTATTATTTTAATATTATAAAATTTGACAGAATAGCTAGCAGTTTAGTAAAATATATATTGTAAGTGTGCCCTTAGCTCAGCTGGACAGAGCGTCTGACTACGGATCAGAAGGTCGGGAGTTCGAATCTTCCAGGGCACGCCATTTTTTTATCTTAAGCACATTTTGCCCCTCTCTTTGCATATGATAGCAAATGTTAAATTAAAGGGGGCTTTTTTTATGTATAACTATAATCCGCTAGATTCGTATCTGCACACTAATAGTTTTGATTTTTGGAAAAGTACATGCCAAAAAGATGGTGACGCTTTTATTTGCCCACAATCTACTAGACCGTCATCTGATTACAACTGTACTAATTTAGATGGTTATCCATTACGGCAAAGATGTAGCAAACCCTCGCAGGGTGCAGTTTTTGCAAATGCTGTATTACGAGGGTTACTTGGGTTTTAAAACTAACTATTAGGCCAAGCTGATTTAACAATCTCCAGATCATTGAAAGGATATTTTTCACCATTTATTTCTTGAAAAGTTTCATGTCCCTTGCCTGCAATTAAAATTATATCATTAGGTTTGGCAATTTCTATGGCAGACAGTATGGCTTTTTGACGGTCATGAATGAGCTTGTAAGAGCAGGAAGTATCTTTTATTCCGCTCGCGATCTCTTTCATGATTTGTTTTGGATTCTCAGAGCGAGGATTATCTGAAGTAATAAGACAATAATCAGCTATCGTACCTGCTGTTTTGCCCATAGTAGGACGTTTGCTTGCATCTCGATCCCCACCACAACCAAAAACTACAATTAATTTATCAGGTCTGCAGGATTTTAAGGTAGTTAATATTTTTTTTAAAGCATCTTGCGTGTGGGCATAGTCAATAATAACTATCGGACCATTTACCAGGTTAATTTGGTTGAAGCGACCAGCAGCTGGTTGCAAATGTTTAAGAGCTGGTATTATTTTCTCTAGAGGAAAATTTAATTGTAATAAAGAAGCGGCGGCAGCAAGCGCATTGTAGAGATTAAATTCACCTAAGATGTTTAGGGTAACTGGATAGCGTTCTTTTTTATAGGTTACAAGGCAGGAAGTGTTTGTAGTGGTATATGTTATTTCTATGGCTCTTAAATCAGCTTTGGGATCTGTTATACTGTAGGTAATTGTTGGGCTAGCAGTTGCTAACATAATATTAGTAGCTGCTAAATCGTCTACGTTAAGCACTTTTTTTGAGGCAAAAGTAAATAGTTTCTGTTTTGCTGCTATATACTTGGCTTGGGTATGATGATAGTCTAGGTGGTCACTTGTAATGTTTGTTAAAATTCCTTGTGCAAAATTACAACCTGTTACCCGTTCTTCTTCTAGTGCTACTGATGAAACTTCGATAGCCACATGTGTCACTTGTTTGTTATGCATATATTGCAAAAGTTCTTGTAAATAAGGTGCTTCTGGTGTGGTTAGGCTATGGTTGGTAGCGCGAAAATCTGGAAGGGTAGACGATGAGATTTTAGCCCCTAAGGTTCCAATTGTTCCTGTTTTATAATTTAGCGAGTTTAAAATTTGTGATAGAAAGTGCGTGGTCGAGGTTTTGCCATTGGTACCAGTTATACCAATGAGCTGTAATTTTCTAGAGGGATGCTGAAAAAATTCACAACTTATATGTGCTAATACTTTCCTTATGTTTGCTACTTTTATAAAGCTAACATCAGGGTGGTATAATGGTTTGTGTTCAGCAATTATGGCAACTGCACCATTTCTTACAGCATCTTTTATATATTTATGACCATCATCTTTTTGGCCTGGTAGGGCAAAAAAAAGGTCTTGAGTTTGTACCTTGCGTGAATCGATTGCTAGGCCTTTGATTTCTAGTGCAGTAGTTTTGTGCAACAGTTGGTGTGGTACCTTTTTGAGTAAAGTCGATAAGTACATAGCTGACAGCTCCTTAATCTAAGGTATAGTCAATTGTGCCACCACCCAGGCACAGGTTTTCTTGATAAAAAACAATGGCTTGTCCTGGAGTTATAGCGCGTTGTGGATTTTTAAATATAACTTTAGCAGTGTTATCGGTCAGTAAGGAAAGAGAGACAGCTTGGTCTTCTTGGCGATAACGACATTTAGCTTGGCATGTAATAGTAGCACTCACCGGCATATCTATAAGCCAATTTAAGTCTTTGGCCAATAAACTTTTTTTAAATAAAGCTTGGTTATCGCGGCCTTGAGCTACATATAAGATGTTTCGCTCAAGATCTTTATCAACGATATACCAAGGCTGACTAGTTTCTTTGGGAGCGGTATGAGTTGAAAAGCCATGTCTTTGGCCTAGGGTATAGAGCAGGACCCCTTCGTGAAAACCTTTTACTTCCCCCGAAAGAGTATGTACTTCACCTTGGTTATGGGGTAGGTAGTTTTTTAAAAAAGTACGGTAATTTTTTTCTCCTATAAAACAAATACCAGTACTATCTTTTTTAGTAGCGTTCAGCAGCCCTATTTTATGCGCTATCTCTCGTACTGCTATTTTAGTTAAGCATCCGAGCGGGAAAATGACTTTGTCCAAAACCATTCTGTTAATATTGTACAAAAAATAACTCTGATCTTTATTTTTATCTACTGCTTTAAAAAGTGCATGTTGCTTATCGTGTTCAGCGATGCGTGCATAGTGACCGGTGGCAATATATTCAGCACCGAGGTTTTCCGCAAGCTGTAAGAATGCTCCAAATTTAATTGCTCTATTACAGAGAACATCTGGGTTTGGTGTATAACCTTCTTGGGTTTTTGCTAGAAAGTGCGAAAAGACCTGTTCTTTGTATTCTTTTTCAAGGTCAATGGTATAGTAAGGGATCTGTAGGTGTTGGCAAACTAAACGCATATCATGAAAATCTGTGTTTGACGAACATTGACCCGTTAGATTTTTGTCATTCCAACATTTAATATAGATACCTATGACTTGATAGCCTTTCTGTTTTAAGAGCCATGCAGTAACAGACGAATCTATTCCACCTGACATCCCTACTACAATTTTTTTCATAGAGCTCCCTCTAACCTAAAATTACCTGGGCAATTGTAAAATAAATTATCACACCTGTACCATCAACAAAGGTAGTAATAAGCGGTCCAGAGATAAGGGCAGGATCAAATTTTAAGCGGTGTAGAGTTAAAGGTAAAACAGCGGACACAATGGAACTCCATAGTACGACAAAGAATGCAGCAGACGGCACTACATAAATAAAATTTGAAGGATAGGTATCCGTTACTGTTATTTGACAAAGAAGAGCACTTGCGACAGATAAGGATGCTCCAATTAACAAACTTGTGACTAATTCTTTTTTTATAATTTTGAACAAATTACAAAACTCTATTTCACCAAGACCAATAGCACGGATAAGGGTAGTGACTATTTGGGAGCCTGTATTACCTCCAATAGAGGTGACAACAGCAATAAAGATTGAGAGTAGTGTATAGTGGGCATAATCTTTATAGTTATTTACAACGTTGGCGGAAAAGGCAGCCCCAATTAGCAATATTAGGAGCCAAGTGATTCGTTTACTATAAAGGTCGAAAATTGAAGTTTTAAGATATGGTTCCATAAGTGGCTGGCTGCCACCAACTTTTTGAAAATCTTCTGTAGTTTCTTCGTTTAGTATATCTAACAGTGAAGCATAAGTTACAATGCCGATCAGTCTGTTTTGTTGGTTAACGACAGGTAAGGCGTGAAAACCATATCGTATAAATAATTGTGAGACAGAATCATTGTTTAATTCAGCGGAGACTGAAATAACCTCTTTAGTTATAATATTGCTCAAGGTCTCATTAGGTTGGGCTAAAACGAGTTCTTTAAGTGAGATAATACCGACTAATTCTCCTCTAACATTTGTGGCATAAATATAGGTTATGGTCTCTGTTTTATTATAAACTTTACGAATATGATTGATGGTTTGTACGCTAGACCAATGTGCTCTAGCAGCTATATAGTCAACTGTCATTAAAGCGCCGGCCGTATCTTCCGGATAAGTCATTAGTTCATTAATTTTATGGCGGTAATTACTGGGCAGCATTTTAAGTAACTGTTCAGCTTGCAGAGGATGAACAGCTAGTAACAAATCGACTATCTCGTCACTTGGAATATTTCGCAGCAAGATCGAGGCTGTTTTTTGAGGTAAATGTTGCAAAAGATTATATTGAAGCTCAGGCTCGAGATAGGTAAGAGCTTTAGCTGCTGAAACAGAAGGAAGTTGAGGAATTAGTTTTAATTGCGTCGAGAGCTGTAGCTGCTCTAGTCTCGTAGCTAAATCATATGGCTGCAGCTTGGCTACATAGTTTAGCAGTGCTGAGGTGATTTTTTTTGGTGCTTGATGGGGTTTTTTGGCGGAGGTCTTATCGTTCATGTAGACTCCTTATTTAGTTTATATAATTCTTTAGTATTTATAAGGTGTTAGAGCTGTAGTATATATTTATCAGCGTACTTCTGTCAATACTTTTTTTAGTTTAACCCCTTTATTATAATTTAATCGTTACTATATAATCTTGTTTCTACAATTGAGGCTAATCCTGCAATGGCCATGATGAGTAAGAAGGGCCAAATAGTACTGCACAACCAATGGCTTAGTACAACGAAGGTAGAACACCAGACTCCGGTACACCAATAGCAAGTAAGTAGTGAGCCCATAAATTTTCTTATGCCGGTACCTCTGGGTGTTGTACTACGATATTCGTTATTCTGCTCATCCTTCTCATAGGTGACTTCAACAAAAGGGCGTCTAATAAATTCAGCAATTTCATCAAACACAAGAATATGTGTCAAGCGAAAGGCGGCAAAGATATAAACGATAAATTCTAACCATGATAAATTATACATTTCTTATTTTCTCCATTTTATAGTTTGTTTAACCCTCTATTTTGTGTAATTTTTACTAGTGGGTTTAATAATAGTTAAATCTATTTGGTTGTTTGTATTGGCAAAAGATATACTAGCTCTTAAATCAATCTCAGGTGACTCGTTTACTTGAAATTTAATGGTTGGTACCACATAGCTCTCTTTCGGCTCAAGCGATAGAGCGTTAATAGGAGAAAGAAGTAATTTATTAATTTGATTCTTACATAGTGTTTTAAAACACCAACCTGCAGGGAATTCATCACGATATAGGCTGCATGTCTTTATGCGATTATACGGTATAAACGAGCTACATAACGTCATAAGTTTATGTGGTTCAAGCTGCAATTCTATTTTGGGATTGACTAATTTTTCAGTAGAATTATTTATAATCTCTAAGTAAACAAGCAGGAGGGAGGAGGTCTGATCTAATTGTTGGATGTCGTACTTTGTTTTTATGCTAACTAGTTCCATTAGTTCTTTTGGGAGCATAGTAAGAGTTTGGGGATCGATATCAAAGGAGGGGTAAGTCGTGTATTGTTCATTTAGCATTACGTCAAATAATTTTTTTACAATTTGATCATCCACTTCATTTGTTTGGGACCACAAATGTTCAATTAAGGTATTTGATAGTTTGACGAGAGCTTCTGTAACAAAGTTTTCTTGTTCAAAAGTGTTACTGGAACTAGGTAAGTTTATCTTAAGTTTTAAATAATTGTTACTATTAGGTTGATGTTCTAATTCTAAGCCAGATAGTTTTAGATTTGAATATAAGACATTGTTATTTTCTAAATCAAGTAGTACAACAAACATTTGGGGGGTCTCGTTACAGGTATCAATTGCTACGTCAATAATTAATGCTGTGTCTCTTGCTTCTTCTATAGTAGCAATCGGGAGCAGTTTTATGTTTAGTATTTCTAATGCTTCCATTAAAGTGTTGGCTATTGTCTTATCGAAAGGATGACTAGTGGAGTTTAAGTAATAAATGTATTGGGGCTGTTCTTCTTTATGGCTACTAACTAAGTCAAACAAATTTTCTTTAATTCTCTTTAGCTTCCAATTACGATCTCTGCAGATACTTTTGAATAAATAAAACTGTTTTTTGGGTAAGCTTCCTAAAACATCTTCCTTGTAAACGATAGTTATCACGAAATTGCCCCTTTCCATGGCTTTTTTGTTGTTTAAATCAAATGGTTTTACGTATTAAATATATGTTTGTTATGCTTGATCAGCACAAAAATGGGCGTTTGCCTAAGTCAAATGGATTGGGTCCTTCATATGATAGATTGTAGTCAAAAATATTAAAGGAGGTTTTTTGAGTGAGTTGTAGTTCAAGAGTTAGAGGAGGCATTAGAGCAGCTAATTGCTCATCTTCCGAGGTTGCATGTCAGTCAAAGGAATGTATCTCTGTGCCTAAGATTGTAGACTGGGTTGTTACTCCATCGACGAAACAAACCAAGATTGATCTCCCAGCTGATTGTCAGGAAAAAGTGAAAGAGATATGTGAAAAAGGAGGAGCTTTAGAGGTAAAGATAGAGGCTAAATGTTTCAATCCATGTACGCCAGTACATGATAGCAATTGTCCAAACCAATGTAAAGTAATTAAAATTGATCCTGTAACTATTGATGTTGATTGCACTCAGGTTGACGTATCTGTCGTATGCCTCACGTATTCAGTAACTGTTTGTGTATATATTTATGAAGCTGATAGTGATTGTGTTCTCGAATGCGAAGGTTCAGATCACCGCGAACCAATCTGTAAGTTTGAAAAGTGTATTCCGCTTTGGGATAAGGTAGCGCTTTGCTTGCCTGAACCTTTAGGAAAAGAAAATATTTTTGTCCGTGTCATCGATGTAGAAGCTTCTTGTGCAGGAGTATTCGTAGGTGAAACACTAGACTTAGAGTTATTTATTTGTAAAGAAGTAATGGTTGAGTGTCTCACCAAATTAGAAGTATGTGCCCGGTTTGCACAACCACGTGGCCCAATTGATCTTCCTCAAGTTGAGAAAAAACGTTGTCTGCCACTAGTAAGACAACCAAAGTCTTGCGGATTGTTCCCAATCGAACGTTGTGAATGTCAAGCATTAGTCTGTTCACAAAATACAAACCAGTTAGTTTCATTAGAAGAATGTCCTGGAAGCACTGGCCCAAGTCAGGAATATGGCGACTTGTTTATTAATGCAGATATATGTCCAGTAGATAATCCAGCTGGCAGCTTCTTAATGGTTAAATTTGATGACTTAACAGGCGATTCCGAAATTGGCAATTATTACCCAGGCGATCAAAGCTTCTGCTTAAAAGCCGATGGTGATCATATTGGAATGCCAGTTTGCAAACGTTTAGCAACTGATGCAACACAATTAGTAGTAACAATTAATGGTAAAGGACTTTATAGAAGTAAAGCTAATGGCTGGAGAAAAGAATCAGCTAATTTCATTATTAAATTTACTGGTACTCCTGAAGGTTCGAGCGGTGTGTACTCTGTTGAAGTTGATAACGGAGTCGACTGTATCTTCTATGCAGAAAATGTACCTGTGAATAGCAGTACAGGAAAATTCTTTGTGGATAGTTGCGCTGCACTTTCTACACTCCCTACTACTACAACCACGATCCCATAGAAAGTTCTTATAAAACAGGGGGTAATTTCCCCCCTTGTTTTTTATTTATTAAATATACTAAAGGAGCGTTAAATGATAAGTTCACAATGTACAAACCTACGCCCATTTTTAGATGCAAAAAGTAGTACTACATGTCCTGCTTGTTATCGCCCAATAACCGAAGCAGAACTACGAGCTATACCAAGTGCTGATATAGTAACGGAAATGAGAAGAGCAGG
>JBDKGC010000048.1:0-3572 GCA_039798385.1 Bacillota bacterium | reverse complement strand
ATATTGGCCAATCTTCCTGATTGTTTTGGGATTAATATTTATCCTAAAAAAATAAATATTAATTAGCAACTAAAAGCTGGAGCAGAGACAGCGCTCTCGATCAGCCGTGTTATTAATTCGGTTTGCATAATCCCGAGGTGCGCAAAAAGTTTATTGTACATACTAATCGATGTAAACCCTGGCAGTGTATTTAGCTCATTGACCAAGACACGGCCATCGTGATCTAAGAAAAAATCAACCCGCGCCAACCCTTTGCACTCTACAAGCTTATAGACTTTTAAAGCAAGTCCTTTAATCTCTTCGCTAATCTTTTGCGGCACTTCAGCCGGTATTTTAATTATTGAAGCATTATCAATATATTTGGCATGATAATCATAAAAGTCATTGGACGGGATAATCTCACCAACCACAGATACTAATGGGTCGTCATTACCCAAAACAGCTACTTCCAGCTCACGCCCGTTGCACACAGCCTTTTCCACCAAAACTGTCTTATCATGCTTAAAGGCTAACTTAAATGCTCCCACTACTTCCTCAGCCCTATGTACTTTACTAATGCCAATACTTGACCCCAAGCTAGCCGGCTTAATAAAGACAGGATATCCTAAAGCCTTAATCTGTACTAGGTGCTCTTCTAAATTAGCTTGCTCATAATGCTTAACGTAGATATATGGAACTTGTGGTAGTGCTTCTGTTTCTAGCAACTTTTTAAAGATAACTTTATTCATAGAGATCGCCGACGACAAGACCCCCGCGCCAACAAACGGTTTGTTTGCCAACTCTAGTACCCCTTGCATAACTCCATCTTCCCCGTAAGGTCCATGTAACACCGAAAAAACCACATCCACCTGCTTGAAAAAATTGGCAGGCGGAAGGCGTAACTCGTGATCAGGATCAAGATCGACCTGTTCAAAAGTTTGTGCCAAATCATCAGGTACTAAGTTACCTAACATTTTTCTAGCATCATCATTAAACCGCCAAAAACCTTCCTTTGTAATGCCTGCCAAAACTACTTTATACCGTAATTTATTAATGTCTCTTAAAATAGCTGCGGCCGAAAGCAATGAAACTTCGTGTTCACTTGATCGACCACCAAAAAAAATTCCTACACGCACTTTTACTCAGTCCTTAGCTGTTTTTCTTAGCAATATTTGCCATAAATCATCATAACACATTTTTTCTTTTGTTGAAAATAAATATATTTTCTCGGTCTTAGATACTTTTAAGGCTGCTCGCAAGTTTTTTATTTGCTTGGCTACTTGGCTTCGCGTCAGTTTATCAGACTTTGTTAGTACAATTAATACTGGTAGATCGTAATGTTGATAAAAAGCACGCATCTTATGATCTAAAACTGATGGCAGGTGACGTATATCAAGTAAATGGAGCAGCAGCTTAATTTGGTTCCGACCTATAAAATAACTAGCAAACATCTGGTCCCACTTCTCGCGCACTCCTGCCGGAACCTTAGCAAAACCATAACCAGGTAGATCCACAAAGTAAAATTGCTTATTTATTAAATAAAAATTAAAAAGCTGGGTCTTGCCAGGAGTACTACTCGTCTTTGCTAGTCGTTTGCGACCCACGAAAGTATTTATAAAAGAAGATTTACCGACATTGGAACGCCCAACCAACACTACCTCTGGCAAACCTTCATTGGGATATTGTTTTGCGTTAGCAGCACTTATAATAAACTCCGCACTACATACAGACACTACTCTTTTGCTCCACCAATGCCATTTTAAGCACCTCGTCCATATGCGCCACCGGTCTTAAATCTAACTCATTGCGGACGTCTAATGGTACATCAACTAAATCGGGCTCATTTAACTTAGGATACAGAACTTTTTTTATCCCAGTGCGATGGGCACTTAAAACCTTCTCTTTTAAACCTCCACTTGCAAGCACTCTCCCACGCAGCGTAATCTCACCTGTCATCGCCACCTTGCCAGAGACGGGGCGTCGTGTTAAAGCCGATATTAAAGCAATTGCTATCGCAATCCCCGCCGAAGGTCCATCCTTTGGAATAGCACCTTCTGGAAAGTGCACATGCACATCTTGCTCTTCGTTAAAGGTAGGTAAGATGCCTAACTCATCAGCTCGCGAACGAATATAACTAAAAGCCGCCTTAGCGGATTCTTGCATGATATCTCCAAGTTGTCCTGTAAGGGTTAAAGAACCTTTGCCTGCACAGACAGAAACTTCAATCGGTAAAATATCTCCCCCATACTCCGTCCATGCTAGACCCATTGAAACCCCAACTTGATCACTCATATCTGTTTGCTCGCTTTTATTTTTGGCTTTCCCTAAAAATAAATTTATATTTCTTGGTGTTACAACTATTTTACGTTGGTAACCACTCACTGTTTTTTTGACTGCTTTGCGACAAATAGTAGCCAGACAACGCTCTAACTCTCTTACACCAGCTTCGCACGTATAGTCATGTATTATTTTTTTTATAGTAGATGTATAAATTTGAAGCTCTTTCTTCTCTAAACCATGATCTTTCATCTGCCGTGGCAAAAGATGCTTGTAAGCAATAGCTTCTTTTTCTAACTCCGTATATCCGGATAACTGTATTATTTCTAACCTGTCAAGCAAGGCCCCAGCAATATTATGCAAAGAGTTTGCTGTAGCTAAAAACATAACCTTCGAAAGGTCAAAAGGAATATCTAAGTAATGATCCAAAAATCTATGGTTTTGTTCTGGATCTAACACTTCTAGTAATGCAGCCCCGGGGTCACCACGAAAATCAACCGCCATCTTATCGATCTCATCTAGCAAGATGATAGGATTAGAGACACCAGCTTGCCTAATCGCCTGCACTACTCTTCCGGGAAAAGCCCCGATATATGTGCGACGATGCCCTCTAATTTCAGCCTCATCTCGCACACCACCTAAAGAAATGCGAACAAATTTACGATTAACAGCAGTTGCCATCGAACGCGCAATTGATGTTTTTCCTACTCCGGGGGGACCAACTAAACAAAGAATCGGTGTTGCCACTTTTCCTCTACCACGACTTTGCACTGCAAAATGTTCTAAAATCCGTTCCTTCGGTTTCTCTAGACCTGTATGACCACGATTTAAAGTCTGTTCCGCTTGCTTTAAAGAGAAACTATTAGTAGTTTTCCTTACCCATGGAATTTCAAGTAGGCACTCGACATAGGACCGTATTACACCGCTTTCCGCTGAACTAGCAGGCAACTTCTCGAGTCGTTCAATTTCGGTTAAGATTTTTTCTTTAATTTTAGCTCCAGCCTTAAGCTTTAGGAGGCTAGCACGAAATCGTTCACAATCAAGCGTATTACTATCTTTTTCGCCCAACTCTTGTTGAATAGCTTTTAATTGCTCTCTAAGATAGTACTCTTTTTGTGCTTTATCCATCTGACCCTTAACGCGAGCCACTATTTTTTTCTCTAAATCTAAAATTTCCATCTCTTGATGTAAAAAAGTTATTAATTTTTCCAACCGTGACCGAACATTTATCGTTTCCAACAAACTCTGTTTTTGACTAAGTTGCAAAGTTAAATGGGAAACAATTAAATCGGCTAAATATCCTGGATCCTCTATAT
>JBDKGC010000047.1:0-2779 GCA_039798385.1 Bacillota bacterium | reverse complement strand
CTATGTTATTATGAAAATAAGCATCTAATATTTTCACCACTTAAGAGGAGCTGATTTTATGAAAAATTCAAGTCTATTTAGAAAACTTAGTATTGCAAGTATCGCCTGCACTAGTTTATTTGGCTTAATAGGTACTACAGGCGCTGTAAAGAAGCAACCTGCCAAAAAAGCAACCAAAACCGTCCAACGTAAGCAACCTGTAAAACAAGTAGTAGCAAAAGGTAAGTCTAATGCTTTTATTTACGCTTCCAAATTTGATTTAAAATTAAAGTATAATAATCCTTTGCTCGATCTCAAGCTTATTAAAACTCCTGGCGGGTCAAAGTTTAAAGTAACGAACAAAAAAATCACCATTCCTGCTACCACACAAGTTAAAGTGCTAAAGAACGCTATTTACTGGCACCGCGGGCCTTGCAAAGGCACTACTGACGTAAGCGTTTGCGATAAGTGCGGTCAAGGGTATTACTTTGTCACTTATAAAGATAGTAAAGGTAAAGAGGTAACAGGATGGATCAGAGCTAACACCAGTAAACATTAATTGCTACCGTTTACCTGAAATAAGCAAGCTGTTCTTTTGGTACAAAGAACAGCTTGCTGTTGTTTTATTTATATTATGAGACAAAAGTATTAGTGTGCACTCCTGAAAATTTACAGGCCTCCCTTTTTTCTAAAATTCGTCAAAAATTGGCAAAAAGAGATCCAGTCTAGCAGGATTTCACTTTTTAAAGTAGAAGTTATTACTTAGGAAGTTTGGTTAGAGATCTTCTGAAATAGTTAAGCACTTTTCTAATTTTCTTTTAACACGCTGCAAGGCATTATCAATTGATTTCACATGTCGACTTAATTCTTCAGCAATTTCTTGATACGACTTTCCATCTAAATATAAGGTTAATACTTCACGCTCTAAACTACTTAATACTTTACCAATTTTTGCTTCAACATCTATATGCTCTTCATGAATTACATAGATTTGTTCAGGGTTAGATCGCCAGCCCCCAGGTAATGAATCGTATAAGGTGCGATCTGAGTCGTCACGGCAAGGTTTATCTAAGGAAACATAAGAATTTAGTGGTACATGTTTTTGTCTAGTAGCTGTCTTAATGGCCGTTATAATTTGCCTGGTGACACAAAGTTCGGCAAAAGCTTTAAAGGAAGTAAGGCGGTCACAGCGAAAGTCTCTAACAGCTTTAAAAAGTCCTATCATTCCCTCTTGTACTATATCTTCATGATCGGCACCAATTAAAAAATATGAGCGCGCCTTTACACGGACAAAATTTTTATACTTTTGAATTAAATATTTTAAAGCATGGTGATCACCCGCACGAATACACGCGACTACATCCTGGTCTTCTAATGTATTATATTCTACATTTTTACATGCACATGTTCCCTTTTTAAGCAACCCTAAACTCAAGCCTCTTTTCCCTCCAAAAATTGCTGTTTATAATAGTGCGAGTTACCCACATTATAATACAAAATTGTAAATTAAGTCAAATATTTCCAAGATTTTGAAGGTTTAACACGAACCGCCACTTTTTTTCTAGAGCTTTTTTTATACCGATGCGCGGGGTTTCCTGTACGTTAAATTTAACTTTATTTTGCTTTACATAACAGATACTACTTGTTGTTAAATCAAGTTTATTTTCTTTGCTAGTAATCCCTAAGGCTCGACATAATTTACCAGGTCCATCGTAATGAAAAAAGGGTTTTTTTGTTGTATGAGCACCTCTAAGTAGTACCGCAGCAGGAGTATTCCTGGGCTCACAAACAATATTAAAACAATAATACATACCATAAATAAGATAGACGTAAGCCCTTCCGGGTTCCCCAAACATTACTTGATTGCGCGGTGTCACTCCGCGATAAGCGTGCGAAGCTTCATCGTCCGTACCTCGATATGCTTCTGTCTCAGTAATCATTACCTCGTGCTCATTGAAAACTAATAATTGCCCCAGTAATTTTTTCGCTACCTGGACTACATGCTGATCATAGAAACTTTCTGGTAAGCTGTTTAAATCGGGCACAAATATCATCTCCTTCGCTCCTAAGTAGTATAATACGTTTATGTAGTCAGATGCTATAAAAAAAACTTATACCTCCCACATAACCTCCGTCAGCGATTTTTTCTTCGCATAGCTGCTTGCTGTTTAATATAAGACTCTTAAAATATTCTAGAAAAAGTTTAAAAGGGGGCGTGAAACTGATAACACGGCCTACCCATTATCCCAGCCGCTGTTTCTAAGAATTTTAAGTACGGAAGTAGGCTAAGCTTGGCCTAGGATAGTTACAAGAAAATTAGCTGACTCTTTGTAAGCTAAAGGATCACTTTTCCACCCTCACATTTCTTTTTGGAAGTTGCAATATAAAAAGGAGCTTCAATATTGAAGCTCCTGTAACTTTCAGAACTACTTACTATAAATAATTAACGTCTACGCTTAGCTCCTCTTCTTCTTGAAGCCGACACACCGACTAGTCCAGCGACGGAAAGTCCCATACTTGCAAGCGTTAAAGCAGCTACACCATGTGCTGTCTCCGGTAAAATCGATTCTTCTTCAATTTGAATTTGTGGTTTGACTTTCTTAACTTCTTTTTCAACTACCGGTATAACATTAAAAGTACTTTTTACTTCCTTTAACGCTCCAGCTGCTGCTGAAGCAGTAGCACGGGCCTTCGAATCACTGGAAGAACGTAATTTTTGTGCTACATTCGTTTCTAAAGCACCTGTCACACTAACAAGTGACTCCGCTCTGGCACCTGCATGACTCTCAACAGCCGACTT
>JBDKGC010000046.1:0-3285 GCA_039798385.1 Bacillota bacterium | reverse complement strand
AAATTATATTCTATTAGAATAGGTCTTAATATTAATCTGTGGTCACAGTTTTAGTCTTTTAAAACTTGGGGGTGTTTATCATAATGCTTCAAAAATTGTTTATTGTTGGTAGCTTAGTATTATGTTCGACTTATATAACTACAACAAACACTTTAGCTTGTGATAAGGATAATGAGCAACAATGTGTCGAGAGTCAGGTTGGAACTGAGGAGTTACAGCAAGAAAAAAATCTGAGACAGAGGGTTGGTGAGCAGGTAGCGCCGGACGAATTAAGGTGTATTTCGAACGAAGACCAGCCTGCGGTACATAAGGTGCAGCAGTTTGAACCTACACGTAAAGAAAAGCTGCCTAAGAAACAAGAAAAAAAATCGATGAACGTAGCTAAAAGAGATACTTTACCTAGTACCGGTAGTGAGGTAAGAGGTTGGATTATGGGGGCTATTAGTTGCGCGGCGATAGGGTTTAGCAGGCTAGTTAGTAGAAAACGTTTCAAAAAAGGAAGTGTGGCTTGATGAGTAAATTAGGTTTAAAACAACGAGTATATAGGCTGTTTTTTTGGTTACTGTTAAGTTATATTGCCGTAAGTACTACCTGGGTATTAGTAAAGCAAACTAGTGGTTTACCTGAAGATTATTTAAAGAAACAAGCATTTGCCAAGCAATTTGCTCGAGCGTATTACCGCAAGGGACTGGAAAGTCCAGAGGTGCGTGAAGATCGTTTAAATAAGGATTTCTTTGCTGGTCAACTTGCAAAGGAAGATGAAGTCTTAAACCAATATCGAAATTCTTATGTTCGGAATGTTGATGTTATCAAAATGGAAGAGGGAACGGACGGAGACGAAGTAACAGCGGCAGTAGAAACTGTACAAACTACAGCTGCTAATAAGCCTGAGGTTAACAATTACTGGGTTAAATTTACTTTAAAGCCAAACGGTACCTGGTATAATGTATCTGAGTTGCCAGTCTATATCGATGATTTAAAAGGTGAGGCCGATGAACAGGGCACGGAGGTAGCGGCTAGTTAAAACATTATATTAAACCATAGCGTAATTTCCAGTTTATATCATATAAGGTGTTTCTTAATAACCTGTATAATGTTGGAAATCTATTTATGATAGGGGCATTAATCATAAAAAAGCGGATGATATCTTTTAAATCTTGCGGATTAGAAGGTAGTGCTCCATTTTGAATCTCGGTAATAACGGCTAATAAAGCCCATTCCATTTCACCTAGTAGCTGAACGCTTGCTAATAATCTTTTAAATAATGGCATATCATCTTGATTAAAAAAATTAATGTCCTCTGATATGTGGTTTATACTTGCGTCAAGCAGCGAGGGTGCGATTGGAGAAGCTGGGGGCCTATCTAGCAAAGCTGGATTGATGTGTTCCAGTTTTGGTGGTCGCATCCGTGAAATATAAAGCGGGTTGGGATAATAAGAATCATAATACATATAAATCAAACTCCTTTAATTTTAGATATTAAATTAATATGCCCCTCGAATTTTTTTATACATGTATACAATTATAAATTTTAATACAAAGGATCAATGATCGTTTGATTGCTGTGCGGCATTAAGATGAATGGCAGTGGTTTTTAAAAGCATACATACATAATATATAATTGAGGCAGTATATATAGTAGTGGTAGTTGTTTTGCAGAGAAAATTTTTACATGATAAAGTGTAAAGTAAGTTAACCTTTAATATAAGTCCAACTGAGGAGAACCTAATTGGAAGCTGATAATAATTCTGTTAAATTACGTTTAAAAGATGCGGAAGAGGCCCTTAAACTTTTTGGGCCGCATGATGCTTTTTTAAAATTAATAGAGTCGCACAGTTCGGCACAAATTTTAACACGTAGTGACGAGGTTGTACTAAGTGGTAGTAAGGAAGAACTGGGGATTATAGGTAAATTATTTAACACATTGCTTACTCTTATTCGGCGTGGTATTAATCTTAGTGAACGTGATATTATCTATGCTTATCGGCTGGTGAGCCGTGGGCAGGAACAAGAATTTTTAAATTTGTATGATAATAAATATGGTTTAACATATGACGGAAAAGTTATTTTTGCTAAAACGTTAGGTCAACGTATCTATGTTGAGTCCCTACATCGTTCTGATATGGTGTTTGGCATCGGGCCGGCAGGGACTGGAAAAACCTTTTTAGCAATTGTTTTAGCTGTGCAAGCATTAAAAGCCAACCGTGTGCAGCGTATTGTTCTTACGAGGCCCGCAGTTGAAGCAGGGGAGAGTTTAGGTTTTTTACCTGGGGATCTACAAGAGAAAGTCGATCCATATTTACGCCCTCTTTATGACGGACTAGAGATTATGCTTGGAACAGAACAGCTTACCAAAAAGAAAAGTCGTGGTTTAATTGAGATCGCACCATTAGCTTATATGCGGGGCCGAACACTGGATAATGCATTTGTCATTTTAGATGAGGCGCAAAATGCCACGCCAGATCAAATGAAAATGTTTTTAACCCGCTTAGGATTTGGTTCAAAAATGGTGGTTACAGGTGATCTAACCCAAATAGATTTACCACGTGGCAAGGCTTCGGGGTTAGTTGAGGCTGAAAGATTGCTTGAGGGAATTCCAGGGATTGAATTTATACGTTTTAGCGCTGAAGATGTAATGCGGCATATATTAGTCCAGAGTGTGATTGACGCCTATGAACAACGAATTGATTAAAAGGAGGAACGCGGTTGCTGCTTGAGATAACGAAAGAAGCTGAGCTAACGAGCAGCGAAGAAGCAGCACTGCTTAAAATACAAGCAGTTCTAGAAGTAGCGCAAGCAGTTGAAGGTTTAACAGAAACCGTAATTTCGTTAGTGCTTGTAACAGATGAAGCGATCCGCGTGCTGAATAAAGAACATCGAGCTATTGATGCTGTGACGGATGTGCTTTCTTTTCCACTTGCAACGAAGCACGAACCGTTTGTCACAAATAATAACCAGATTCTGTTAGGTGATATTGTGCTTGCTATGCCTAGAGTTCGCGCCCAAGCAGCAGCTTATGGTCATACAATACTACGGGAGATGGCTTTTCTAGTAGTCCATTCTTTTTTACATTTAGTAGGCTATGAGCATAGTACTTTAGCATTGGAACAAGAAATGTTCGTTAAGCAAGAAAAAATTTTAAAGGGTGCTGGTATAACAAAATGAGAGGAATACAAAAAAATTTTTTTAAATAGATTGTAATAATAAGCTAAATGTAATAAAATGGTATTAGGTAACATAGACTTACTGGTACGCTATTTGATTTTTTACCAAGAGCTAAGATTG
>JBDKGC010000045.1:0-9380 GCA_039798385.1 Bacillota bacterium | reverse complement strand
ATAATATTTTGTGTCGCACCCACACTAGGTGAGTCGAGATAGATTTTAGCACCACGCAAATAGTCGTCTACCCTGCCTTCAATATTACCCTGACTAAGATTAAATTTAGCACCCAAAGCTTCTAAACCTTTTAAATGCAAATCAATTGGCCGCGACCCTATTTTACAGCCTCCTGGAATTGGCACACAAGCATGTTTCATCCGTGCAAGTAAGGGTCCTAAGACAAGAAAAGAAGCCCTCATTTTGCAAACTAATTCATAAGGAGCTTGTGTGTGTAACCTTTCATAGGCTGGAATCTGTAAATTCTTCTGCTGTAAAACAACTTTTGGCCCTAAAGTACGGATTAATTGCACTAAAATCTTAACATCATTTAACATCGGAACATCTAAAATAGAAACTGAGCCTTTAGCTGCTAACAAAGAAGCGGCCATCAAGGGCAAAACTGCATTTTTAGCTCCCTCTACCGAAATTTGTCCATTTAAAGAACCGCCACCAACCACTATTATCTTTCTCAATGCACGAACGCCTCCATCATCATTTCACTGCCTACATAGCAAGAAACTTCACATCAATTACTTCCGCCCGCTACTATACCCTTAGCCATTTTTTTCAGGGCAGAATCCACTACTTTAGTATATCAAAAAACTTTTAAACAAACCTTAAAAAAAACAAGATCATACTATATATATTTATAATATATGGTAAAATATAGCAAATGGGTGCAACACTTATGTAGCCCCCTATAAAGGTGGTTAGAACCATGCTGCTTAAAAATTTTTCTAAGCTTCTACTCTCTATAATATGTATTACATTAGTGGGTGTGACACTTTTTTATTATTTTTTTGTTTCAAACGACCCATCAACTACAAACGCTCGGACTGCGAAAGAACTGCTAGTAAACATCGAAAATGAGGCTAAAGCAGGTAAAGTAGCTGGTTGCAGTTTTAAAGTTGACAGCTACACCAGCCTTAGCGAAATTACTAAAAAATATGGAGATCCCGACCAACCTTATGATTATTATAAACATGGCTCGCTCGATTATAAACAGCACAAATTGCGGTTTATGTTTGGAGAAGATGGTAAATACCTCGATGCCATAGCTAAAAACTTACCATTCAACCATAAGCCAACCCTAACAGCACCAGCTGTCCTGGAGCACTTTAAATCATCATATGGTGAAATAGCCCAGGGGCCAAGAACGGTAATCCCCTGCGTAACAAAGATAATCTTCCGTAGTGCCCAGGGTATTTTATTTTTCTATAGAACCAACGATCCGGGTAAAAAAATTACAGAATACATTGTCTGTTCAAATCTTCCAAAAGGTTATTAAAAAAGCAGCTCATCAAGACTAGTCTTTTGCTTGGCAACTTTTTCAGCAGCAATTTCATGAAAAAAACGTTGCTTACTTCGATGGCACAATTCTTTAAGCGCCTTAATTGAAAGCTCTGGCAAGGCGCTAAACTCTGCTCCACAACTCATAACTTCAAACAAACCAGAACGACCTCGATAGCCTGTGTGATTACAATACAAACATTTATCTCCACGGCACAGTAGACAAGTCAAACGATATAACTTTTGGGCAATAATTCCCCTTAAAGCACCCCGCAAACGATATGGTTCAACACCAAGATCAAGCATCCTTAGGATACAATTAGCTGTATCTTCTGTATGAAGTGTACTAAAAACCAAATGCCCTGTTAACGCCGCTGCAACTGCAATATCGGCTGTCTCCTGGTCCCTTATTTCCCCAACCATAATTACATCCGGATCTTGCCGCAAAATAGCACGCAAACCTGCTGCAAATGTCAACCCCAATATGGGATTTACCTGCATTTGATTTAAACCTGCGAGCTTTAACTCCACCGGATCTTCTAAGGTTACGATATTTCTCGTTTGCTCATTCAAATAGGCTAGAAAAGAATATAGGGTGGTTGTCTTACCCGAACCTGTAGGACCGGTAATTACGATTAACCCACTCCGACTTTTTAATAGTCTTCGGGCAGCCTTTAATTCCTGCTGTTCAAAACCAAGCTGCTCTACGGTAGGTAATTTCGAAGTCTCTTTCATCAAGCGCAACACCATTTTTTCGCCGTAAATAGTTGGCAACGTAGCTAACCGTACATCATGTAAACCCCCTGGTCCATTTAAAACAAGCGACCCATCCTGCGGCATGCGCCATTGGGCAATATCTAAACCACCCATTACTTTTAAGCGTGCCAAAAGCGATGTAGCATGCACTTGATCAAGTATATCTAGCTCTACTAACCTCCCATCTATCCGCTGCCTAATTCGAAGGCCTTCTTTTTGTGGCTCTAAATGCAGATCACTGGCATTACTTTTAATAGCTATCGTAAATAATTGATCAGCATATGCTATAATATCGATCTAACTCACTCCCTATTTTCTATAAATATAACAAACCTGCCTGTTTTTCCGCTATTGTATTTTACAATTAAACTTTTCTAATTAAATGTAATGCGAATTTGTGAGAATTTATTATTTATGATATACTATTATCCCCAAAAGAAAGGGCGGTAATTAATGTTGAAAAACAAGCACAAACTAATAAACAGCAGTTTACTAATAAGTAGTTTTATTTTTCTGCCTGTGCAACTGCGGGCCGCAGATACTGCAACCCATGCAGGAGCACACTTAAACACGTACCTTAACGATCTAAACCAATCTAGTTACAATGGTACGATCGTACAAGTAGGCGAACAGCTATATGTACTTATAGACCATGGAACGGGTAGTGGCGATGCCGTAATTAAAAACCGCCAAAAAGGTCCACAGGATCAACCTGAACCTCCTAGACAGTCCTGCGCTTTGGTAGCTTTATATAGCAGTCTCCCACGCAGTCTAATGGATCAAACATTTCGTGATGCCAGGATGCAACTACCATCCCATGACTATAATCCAGTACTTGATGCTGCTCCGCTAAGAGAAGCTTTTATGCGGGCCGCGATTAACAAACTAGACCAGCCCCACTCCATTACGACAGGTATACAGACTGGATCTGCCACAGATATACTACTAGGTAATCAAACAACAGGACCACTATTACAAGGGTTACAAACTTCGTCAGATGATAATGAGAAAACGCTAAAAGCTTACTTGGCTGAACAAAGTAAAAAGTTTGATCCAATTGACGCTAATCTCCTTTCCGTAATAGGCCCCCTAGTTACAGGCACCAAAGTTAATATTATAACTCCACAGCAAGCTATGGTCCCTAACCCAACAACAATTAAAGTGAACGGACAAGCTTTACCCTTAAGAGCAGAGCTTACACTCCATCAGAGCGGTAGCGAACATGATGGTCATTATGTTTTAGCACTCCCTGTAACAAAAAAAGAACTTTCAACGAGTGAGCTACAAAACAACAAGATGCTACCAGAAAAGCTCAGCGCTCGGCAAAAAAATTTATGGCCCTTTCAACAGCCCACCGCAAGCAGCTCAGTTGCTTCTTTAAGTAGCAGCTCGCCGGTAATTTCAGCTGGCATCTCCCCCATAAGTAGCTCTGGTCCGAGCAGTGCTCTAAGAAGTAATCCTAGTTCGTCAACCAGTAGCAGTAGTCAAGCGGCAAGTAGCTCAGTTGCTTCTTTAAGTAGCAGTTCGCCGGTAATTTCAGCTGGCATCTCCCCCATAAGTAGCTCTGCTCCGAGCACTGCTCTAAGAAGTAATCCTAGTTCGTCAACCAGTAGCAGTAGTCAAGCGGCAAGCAGCTCAGTTGCTTCTTTAAGTAGCAGTTCGCCCATAATTTCAGCTGGCACCTCCCCAATAAGTAGCTCTAATCCAAGCAGCGCTCTAAGTAATTCTAGTTCATCGGACAGACCTATAAGTAATAAACGTACTTTTATCGATGTGGATGATTTAGATAATGCCCCTAAAAAATTAAAACCAACCGCAGCAGCCCCAAACCCCCTAGAAGAGGAAAAAACTAGATGTAGGAGACAAGAAAGAGCAGAAAAAAGAGCTAGACAAGCAGAAGAACAACAAGAAAAAGAACGTGAGGAAGAACAATGGTTTGAAAAATGGGACAAACAACAAGAAGTAAAAAATCTAGCAGCAAAGCGCCAAGCCGAAGAAGAACGTAAACAAAAAATTCAAAACGAGTTACGCAAAGTAGCAGAAGAAACAGAAAAAAATGAAAAAGCACTAGCAGCACAAAAACAAGTAGCAGAAAGAAAAGAAAGAGACGAAGAAGCTGCTCGTAAGCTGCAACAAGAGGAAGATCGACAATTCGAAGAAAGAAAAACAAAAAACGAGGAAGCTTCCAGCAAAGCAATAGCAGAGCTGCATAAAAAAGAACGTCAAGAACATGAAGCAAGAAAAGCAAGAGACGAAGAAGCTGCTCGTAAGCTGCAACAAGAGGAAGATCGACAATTCGAAGAAAGAAAAAAAGAACAAGCAGAGAAAGATAAAAAACTTATAGAGCAAAAAAGAAAGGCTAATGAAGAAGAAGCAACCCACAAATACTTTGAAGCAGAAAAAAGAAAAATAGAAGATGAAGCTTCCAGTAAAGCAGCTCTTGAGTTGCAGCAAAAAGATTTTCGCAAATTTGAAGAAAAAAAAACAAAAGAGACCGAAGCTTCCAGCAAAGCAATAAAAGAACTTCAAGAACATGAAGAAAGAGAAGCAAAAGCTGCAGCACAACAAAGACTACTTGATGAACAAAGAAAAAATAAAGAGGAAGAAGCTTCCAACAAAGCAATTCTAAAGCTGCAAAGAAAAGAGCAACCACGAAAGAAAGAACTAGAAGAACAACATTGGAAAGCTGAAGCACGTAAACAAGAACTAAAAGCTGAAGCACGTAAACAAGAACTAGAAGAACAACTCCGAAAAGCTGAAGCACGAAAGAAAGAACAAGAAGAAAAACAAAGAAAACAAGTCGCACACTTAGTTACACCTAAACATCCAACACCTAAACATGTTCCAAAAAACCAACATCATTCCTCTTCAGCTAGTAACCCCCATAGTAAGAATAGATAAATAAAAGACAGAATAAATATTTAGCTACAAGCTTAGTTAATTGCAACTAAGCTGTTTTTTTTAGTATAAATTGCAAACTAACGATGGATTGTATGCTAAACTCCAGTGCAACTAGCTAACAACAATCCCAGGCTCAAGTGAGATAGCGTTCGTCCTAAATTTGTTACAGATTAGAACGTTTTGCAATCTGAAACAACGCTGCTGATAGCTGTTCCATTATCTCCTGCACGTCATTTTCTGCCGCTCTATAATTTTTAGTCACCTCGTCGGTTTGCTCTAGCGCCAGCTGCTCTTTTAAAGCAAGATAACTTTTCACTGCCTTGCTTGCTAAAATATTATCGGCTAACTGATATGTTAAGTTCGCTAGTTCTGTTACATAGCAATCCGCTTTCAAAAAAATTCACTCCTTTTTTACTCTGGTTTTAGCTGTTTAATAAAAAAAGTTCAATACAATTATCAGTTGTTACCCTACACCTTTTACGCTCACCATCAATTTGAAGCAACTTATAAAACAGAGTACTTAGCTCTTGAAATTTATAGCCGGTAGCAACTTTAAAAATTTCGCTCCCCACATAGGGGTGCAATTGAAATTGTGCTGTAAACTCCTCCTTGGTACGACCTTGATCAAGCAAAATCCGTGCCAAAAAAACTAGTCTAAACTGTCGTACCAAAAGCGCTAAAGCATAGTTAGGCTGAGCACCTGCCTGCTTTAATTTTTCCCACAACAGGCTCGCCTCTTGTATTTTTCTATTTGCCACCAACTTAATAAAACCAAATACATCAGTTACATTACTAGAAGCAAGCTCTTGCACAATCTCTTGCGTCACGTTAGTACTATCCCCGCAATAAGTGCTTATTTTCCTAATCTCTTGTGCTAAGAAAAAAAGATCATTCCCAACGCTTTCAATCAACTCAGCCACGGCCAAGGGATCTATCTCTAAAGTGTTTTTCTTAAATTCCTTCTTTACCCACGTCTGACATTCTATTCGTGTAAGTGGTTTAAAATTTACCAGCCAAGCCAGAATGCCCCGCTCTCTTAACTTAGCTTTGGAAATATTTCCTGCCCCAGCATGAGACACGTTTAAAACTAGCATATGTTTCATATCAACATGCTCTAGACAGTTAAACAGTTGTTCTAAGTTAGCCTGAGCACCAGTAATATATTTCTTAGCGTTCCGTGCTATGATTAACCGTCGCTCACCACTAACTAATGAACATTGCTGCAGCGCTTGAATAAGCTTCTCAAAAGGTTGCTCCTCTAAATCGATTGTCTGCTTCTTAAATGAGGGCAACTTAGCTGCTAACCAGCGAATTGCCTCCTCTTTTCGATACTCTTCAACTCCATAAAAAAGATAAAGCTTAGCTGGTTTGTTAGCCACCACCTCTTTGGCCCACTCTAAATCCATCACCCTCAACCCCTAAAACTAGATACGACACCCAGCCAAATTCATAGTAACATTCATGCGATGCATTATTTTCTGTAAAGTCGGCTCGTGTTCCGGTTCTAACGAGATCCGTGCTAAAATATCTGCTTGCATTTCACCCATGATGCGCCGCACTACATGCAAATGATCATGAAAAAGCGAAGTGCAAAAAATACTACAAGGCGTAAGTGCTATAAAACAAGAGGCTAGAACAGGTAATGAAACTGCCAATATTTGCTCGGTCGTACTTGGATAATAAATTTGAATAAGTTGACAAATATTAAGAACTGCCGGTAAAAAATTAGTTGCAATTCCAATTTTAAGCAAAATTCTATCACGATTATCGAACGATTTGGCAAACATTTTTGACGCCCCAGCAAAAAAATAACCTAAGATAAGTCCCGTTTGCTCTTGATCAAACCTTGGATTATAAAGTGTAATTAATTGTCTCAAACCATCTCTGACATTATGTGGAGCACTTCCCCTCATGTTCATATACTCATAAACTAAATTCACATTATTTTGAAATAGACTGTACTCTTCACGTGTCCACCCATTGCCTACCATTAAAGATGAGTTTATAAGATGTATTAACAGTTTAGTAGTAAGCATTCTACTATTTTTAAAACCTGTCCTAACAGCCTGCGGCGCATTTACCCATATTCTAGTTAGCAAATCATTATTTTGAACATTGCGGGCTAAAGAAAGCATTAGTCCTATTACACCATTACTAGTCTCGTTATTAAATAAACGTCCGCCTGAACACCGCACGCCATTATCATCCAAACAATAGATACTACACTTTTTTAATCTAAGCCTTCCTAGTAACCGTTGTAAATCCGGATCACTCATTCCTCGCAAGGCTTCAGCGTTATTTAGATCAAAATAAGCTAAAGTAGGAGGATGCACTTCAGCCACAGTTACAAATGGTTTAACCACTTGTCCTTGTGATACTTCTTCACTGACCACAGGACTGGTCAGCTCACCTCCCGCACTAGCTTCACTTCTTCGCTGACTAGCCTCCACCGTCTCATGACAAGGTTGATGACCTATGTTTACTGTAACATCATTGGGCAAACTTGGGGTTAAACTTAGCGGTTCAAAGCTTTGCTCTGGTATAGGTAGTGCATTAGGTGCAGAAAGCTCTAGCGCTGTAACATTCCCATCTTGTGAAGCATTATCATCACTAACAATCTCAGCAGCCTGAGTTACCTGAAGCTCTTGATCCGGTGTTTTAGAACTAGACTTGCGGTTCCTAGACGAGGCTCGGATAATCTGTGTAGCACCTGAACTTCTTCTAGTAGGCTGGTGTTCTGCGGCATTGGTCTCTATCCCCCATAAACCAGCAGCCACAACGATTAATACCCAATGCTTTTTCATAAGAACAATAAAACTCTCCTATTCTTATTAATCTACTGGCTTTACAGCTTGCTTAACGGAGCATACCTAGCCAGCAACTTTTTTATCCCTATCGGAGGCGCAAAAGAAACATTAAGCTCTTGGGCTTCATCTATACCTAATACTTGCACGACCACGCCTTCTCCCCACTTTTTGTGCATTACTTTATCGCCCTGCTGCCAAGTTGCAGCAGCATTAGTGCCTACCTTGGGGGTTAACTGCTGTTTGGGGTGCTTAAACGTTGATTTAATAAAGACCATCTCACGTAAAAACCTGGAAGGAGAACTGGATTCAACTTGCCCAAACCGATATCTACTTTTGGCATGCAAAAGATAAAGTTCTTTTTGGGCACGTGTAATACCAACATAAGCTAAGCGTCGTTCCTCTTCTATTTCACTCTCCTTTAATAAGGTACGACTATGCGGCAAAAAACCCTCCTCCAAGCCCAAAATAAAGACATATGAAAACTCCAAGCCTTTAGCGGTATGAAGAGTCATTAGCGAAACAGCCTCCTCTTGCTGCTCCTCTTCCAACTCAGTCACCAAGGCTAACTCCGTTAAAAAAGTGAGCAAGTCTTTTTCCGCGCTTCGTTGCTCAAAGCCGCGTGCCACATTTATAAATTCTTCTAAGTTCTCTAAGCGAGCTTCGGCCTCTAAGCTTTTCTCGGCCACTAAGCTGTCTTGGTAGCCTGTTTTTTGCAATACTTCTTTCGCAAGCAGTGAAACTGGAAAATCTTTCATATTAGCCCGCAAAGTACTTAACAGATTATATAATTTCTCCAAAGCATTGAAAACAAGCGGACGCAGCACCTCTTTAGCCCGAATGGAAGCCTCTAAGAGCGAAAGTCGTTCTTGTTTCGCATAGCTCGCAAGTTCAGCTAAAGTTACAGCACCAATTCCACGTCGCGGCACATTGACAATGCGCAGATAACTAATATCGTCTTGCGGATTAATTAACAACCTAAGATAGGCCAGCAAATCTTTAATCTCTTTCCGGTCATAGAACTTGACACCACCATAGATACGATAAGGGATGTCTGCCTTTAAAAAGACTTCTTCAATGGAACGGGATTGAGCATTAGTGCGATACAAAACAGCAAACTGATTAAAAGAAACCCCGCGCTCACGAATCCTTAAAATTTGGTCCGCTACATAGGCTGCTTCACTAAATGAATCGTCAACCTCGATAACCTCAACTTCTGCCCCTTCTTTTTTTGCAGTCCACAGCTTTTTGACATGCCGCGCGCTATTATTTTTTATCAACCGATTGGCAGCTGTTAAAATTGGTTGCGTCGAACGATAATTTTGCTCTAGTTTAATCAACTTATACTCCGGGAAATCCTGCTCAAAATTAGTAATATTCCGCACATCTGCTCCTCGAAAGGCATAAATCGATTGATCATGGTCCCCAACGACACATAAATTGCGGTGTTTTACAGCAAGTAGCCTAAGTAAAACATACTGTACATAATTTGTATCCTGGTATTCGTCAACATGCAGGTAGCGAATTTTATCTTGATAAAAAGCTAAAACCTCCGGACACGTACGAAACAACTGGACTGTTTTAACT
>JBDKGC010000044.1:0-6441 GCA_039798385.1 Bacillota bacterium | reverse complement strand
TGAACATAATTTACCTCTTCGTTTCTTATTGAAATCTCTCTGCTAGATAGTGTTTTTTATTTTGTGAAATGTTGATATCCTACTTGAACTAAATATAGGCCCTCCGGTGGCATCGTTGGTCCAGCCACCGAACGCTCACGAGCTTCCAATACTTCTTTTAGATCGATTAGTTTTCCTTGACCGATCTTGCAAAGTGTACCAACCATAATCCGAACCATATTATACAAAAAACCATTGCCCACTACTTCAAAGACTGTTGTACGGTCCTCTTGTTTGATCGAAAACTGATAAATAGTTCTTCTTAAAGACTTAACCGTCGCTTTCGCTGAACAAAACGAACTAAAATCATGATTGCCTAATACAGCACTACTTGCAGCACGCATCAGCTTTAGGTTTAAATTATAGGGATAGAATGTTTTAAATCTGTGTTCAAAAACAGAAGGCAGCGAACGTTGCAAAAGATACCGATATCGCTTCCAAAAAGCACTATGTTGCGCATGAAATTTATTTTCAGCTAACTCACTGCTTAAAATCTGTATGTCCTTTGGCAAACGACAAATAGTCGCATACTTTTCAGGCGGAATAGCAGAAGCCGTCCAAAAATTACAAACCTGCCCCAAAGCATGTACCCCTGCATCCGTACGACCCGAAGCATACAAAATTACAGGTGCTCCCGTAATCTTCGTCAGCACCTCTTGCATCACACCTTGCACAGTTCTAACTCCTTGCTGGACTTGAAAACCAGAAAAATCTGTGCCATCATAAGCAATTATTAACTTAACATTTATTATTTTATTAACTCCATTAATACGATTGGCGCTCCATCGCCACGTCTCTTATTCAGTTTTAAAATTCTGGTATAACCACCGGCACGTTCTTTATAACGTGGGGCAATCTCATTAAACAACTTCTGGACAGCGTTTACTCTTTTGTTGTGTTTTGGTTTTTCACCCTCAGCAATGGTATTTGATCTAGTAACTCGAATAAATGCTGCTGCTAACCGACGCGAGTGTAGATCGCCCGCTTTCCCAAAGGTAATTAACTTATCTACAAAACCTCGCAATTCTTTTGCTTTTGCCTCGGTAATCTTAATTCGCTCATTTATAATTAAGTCTGTAGCTAAATCACGAAATAAAGCCCGGCGAGCAGCCGCATTACGACCTAACTTGCTGTACGCCATAACAAAAACTCCTTTCAGCTTATATTATTTATTAATCTTCTCTTAACGTAAGTCCTTGTAAGGATAGCTTATTACAAACTTCCTCTAAAGATTTACTGCCTAAATTACGTACGCGCATCATATCTTGTTCTGATCTTTGCACCAAGTCATGGATATTATTTATCCCAGCTCTTTTCAAACAATTATATGATCTAACAGACAAACCTAAATCCTCAATAGGCATATCTAAAGCACGTGTGTTCTCCAGCTCTTCATGCTTTGTTTTGACCGTTGCAATATTTTCTTCACCTTCATGTAGACCCATAAATAGTCCTAAATAATCAGTGAGAATTCTTGATCCCAAGCCAACAGCTTCCACAGGCGAAAGTGTACCTCGCGACCAAACTTCTAGCATAAGTTTGTCATAGTTGGTAACGCGTCCTACCCGAGTGTTTTCAACATTATAGTTCACACGTTCAACTGGAGTATAGACAGAATCAATAGGAATTACACCTAAGACAGGTTTTTCTTGTTTATTCTGTTCAGCTGGAACATAACCACGACCACAGTTCGCTGTCAGTCTCCCTCTTAGATGCGCTCCTTCCGACAACGTGGCTAAGACCAGGTCTTTATTTATAATTTCTACCTCACTACTACACTTAATATCACCTGCCGTCACTACTCCAGGCCCAATACTATCGATCTCTAAACTTTGCTCTTCCTGCCCATAAATCTTCAAGGCTACTTGTTTTAAATTTAGGATAATTTCGGTAGTATCCTCCACTACACCAGGGAGTGTAGAAAACTCATGCAAAGCACCTTCAAATTGCACCCGAGTTATCGCAGCCCCGGGTAAAGAAGAGAGCAATATCCGGCGCAAAGAGTTACCTAAGGTAACACCATAGCCCCGCTCTAATGGTTCAATCACAAAACAACCATATCTATTATCCTCACTAAGCTCTTTAACCTCTACTTTAGGCTTCTCAATCATACCAATATCACGCCCCTAACTTTATAAAAAGTAAACATACTTATACTCTACGGCGCTTGGGTGCCCGACACCCATTATGAGGAATTGGCGTTACATCCTTAATTAAACTAACTTCCAACCCAACTGATTGCAAGGAACGAATCGCCGCCTCTCTACCTGACCCAGGACCTTTTACTAAAACCTCGACACTCTTCATGCCATGCTCCATTGCTACTTTCCCTGCCGTCTCAGCTGCTAACTGTGCAGCAAATGGAGTGCTTTTGCGGCTACCTTTAAATCCTAACGTTCCAGAGCTGGCCCAAGTAATAACATTACCCTTCGGATCTGTAAACGTAATAATCGTATTGTTAAACGTGGAAACTATATGAACCACACCTGTTTCAACACATTTCCTAGCCTTTCTTTTAACCCGTTGTACTTTAGCCTTAATACGAGACACCGTCTTTTAAAACCCCCTTGAAGATTTACTTTTAATAGGTCCTTTACGAGTGCGGGCATTTGTTTTCGAGCTTTGACCGCGCACCGGCAAATTACGACGATGACGAATCCCCCGATAACAACCTATATCAATGAGCCTTTTAATACTTAAAGCTACCTTCCGCCGCAAGTCACCTTCAGTAACTAATTTTTTCGTAATATATGAACGGATACGTGCTACTTCATCTTCAGTTAAATCCCGCACTTTGGTATCATGCGAAATCCTTGCTTCGTCTAAAATTAGACCCGCTTGACTTCTTCCTACACCAAAAATATAAGTAAGAGCAATAACAACCCTCTTGTCACGCGGTAAATCAACACCCTCAATTCTTACCATCACAAAATCCTCCCCTAAAACTATCCTTGCCGTTGTTTATGCCGTGCATTTTCACAAATTACACGAACTACACCTTTTCGCCGCACCACTTTACACTTTTCACAAATTGGTTTTACCGACGGCCGCACTTTCATATGACCTAGCTCCCTTATTTATTAATTTTTATAGCGGTAAGTAATTCGACCCATGGAAAGGTCATACGCGGAAAGCTCCACTGAGACCCTATCTCCTTTTAAAATCCGAATCATGTTCTTGCGAATTCGACCTGAAATATGCGCTATAATCTCATGATCATTGTCAAGCCGGACTCTGAACATTGTATTCGGAAGAGCCTCCTCTACCACTCCGTCAATCTGAATCGGTTCCTCCTTCGCCACTACATCAACCTCTTTCACCTTTAAAATTATAATTATAACAAAATCTTAGCTAAACTTCAAGATGCTCAAGAAGTAAGGATTTCAGGTAACCCTTCTTGGTTAACCAAGAGCGTGTGTTCAAAATGAGCACACTGCTTACCGTCTTCCATTACTACCGTCCAACCATCGGCTTTAGTCTCTACAAACCTTTCTCCTAGACTAAACATAGGCTCCACACAAAAAGTCATCCCCGGGCGCAACATCATACCTTGTCCTGCATGCCCATAATTAGGAATGGCAGGTTCTTCATGCAAGCAACTTCCAATCCCATGACCTGCATACTCCCTAATTATAGAAAAGCCTTCCTCTAAAGCACAAGCTTCGACCGCAGCGGAGATATCACCTAACCTTTTACCGACTCTCGCTTCCTTAATCCCCATCTGTAAAGCTGCTTCGGTCGTTTGCAATAACCGCTCGACATCCTCATCTGGTTTATCACCAACAACATAGGTCCAAGCCGAGTCGCCATGATAACCTTCATAACAAGCACCAATATCAATTGAAACAATCTGTCTATTGCGTAATTTCCGTTTATCAGGAATACCGTGCACAAGCTCCTCATCCACCGAAGCACAAATTGTACCAGGAAAACCCTTATATCCTTTAAAAGAGGGCGTAGCACCTTCTGCTCGAATTAGCCTTTCGGCCAAAGTATCAAGCTCGCACAACCTTACCCCTGGAACAATTTTTTTCTGCAACTGGGTATGAACCAAGCGTACTATTCGCCCTGCACAACGCATTTTTTCTATCTCTTGTTCAGATTTTAGCGTTATCATTACTAAAAAAACCCCTTATTTATGCATAAATCCTTTATAATGCCGCCGCATCAAACGACCTTCAACCATCTTCATTACTTCAAGCGCAACACCAATCACAATTAATAACCCAGTTCCTCCAATTGCTAAGAATTTCATCTCTTCTCCAGCAAACCAGGCTACCACATGCGGCAACACAACTATTACACATAAAAAGATTGCACCAACAGCCGTCAATCTGTTTAGAACCTTAGTTAGATAAACCAGCGTCTTCTGCCCTGGGCGAATGCTTGGAATAAAACCACCGTTCTTTTTCAACTGATCTACTAATTGCACCGGGTTTAATTGTGCAAAGGTATAAAAATAAGAAAATCCAATGATAAGCAGTGATTCGATTAATAGATAAGAAAAACTACCCATACTAAATGTCTCACTAAACCACTTTCCAATAAAATTAGTATTAAAAAAATAAGCAATGTTAGTAATAGCAGTAATTAACATTGAGGCTAGAATAACCGGTGTCACACCAGCTGAGTTAAGTTTAAGTGGAATATGTGTTGATTGCCCTGTGCAGATTTTATTACCAATGACACGCTGTGTATACTGAACAGGTATTTTGCGTACGCCCTGTTGCACATAAATCACACTTATTATCACAGCCGTCGCAAGCAAGATTAACAAGCCCATTTTCAGTATTCCTTCAAACGTTTGACCTGAAACAACCCATTTGGACCAGATCATACCAATCTGTTGTGGTGACTTTACTAAAATACCAGATAAGATAATGAGCGAGATACCATTACCAATACCTTTATCCGTAATTTGATCCCCTAACCACATCACAATCGATGTACCACAAGTGACTACTACGGCAACTAACAAGTAACTCCAAAAACTACTCACTTTCAGCAGTGAACCCACCCCAAAATACTTGCTACCACTATAGAGTAAGCCTATTGCTTGAATAGCCGCTAACACCAAAGCAACATATCTAGTAACTTGCGCAGTTTTACGACGGCCTAGTTCACCTTCCTTCGCCCATCTTGTAAATGCCGGGACTACATCCATACTCAAAATTTGAATCATAATTGAAGCTTGAATATAGGGCCCAACACCTAAGGTGAAAATAGAGGCTGACAACAATCCGCCCCCACTTAACATACTAAGCATTCCTAACAAACCATTATCTTTAGACATTAAGGCCTTTAATACATCATGATCTATCCCCGGCACTGCGATATAATAGCCTAGACGTACAACTACTAACATAGCTAAAGTAAAGAAAATACGTTTGCGTAAGTCGGGAATTTTAAAGATATTCCTAATTACCGAGTACATGTTAAATTACCTCCACCGTACCACCAGCATCAATGATTTTACGCTCCGCTGTAGATGAAAATTTATGAGCTTTAACCTTGATGGCTCGAGTTATTTCACCCACACCTAAAATTTTAATACGTGCTTTATCATTCTTTAGCTTGCCAGCTTTTTTTAATGTCAACGGTGTAACCTCATTAACCTCTGCTAAATCATTCAATGACCCGACATTAAATAACTTATATTCAATTCGGTTGCGACTCACAAACCCACGTTTTGGAAGACGCATATAAAGCGGAAACTGCCCACCCTCAAAACCAGGGGCTGTTCCTCCTCCCGAACGTGATTTCTGGCCTTTTTGACCACGACCACAGGTTTTACCTAATCCAGAGCCACAACCACGGCCAACACGCTTTCGTTTTTTGGGAAATATTGATTTTAACTCATGTAAGTCCACCTTAAAACCTCCCTGTTAAAGTGATTTAAACTATTTTTAATTATTTAACTACTACTAAATGCTTTATCGTGTTGATCATCCCTAACATAGCATCATTAGCAGGCACAACTACACTGCTCTCTCTTTTTTTTAAACCTAAAGCTTGTAAGGTTGATCGCTCTTTAGACCTTACCCCTATCATGCTACGTTTTAAAGTTACAGTTAACTCCTGTTTCTTTGGCATCAAGCTAAACCTCCTTTGTTTTTTTTAAATACCTAAATTAGGAGATCCACTTGCTTTTTTCCTCTTAACTTAGCTACCCGTTCGATACTCTTCAGCGACTTAAGACCTGCCACTGTGGCCCATACCATATTAATTGCATTATTAGAGCCGATTGACTTAGTAAGCACATCACCTATACCCGCTGCAACTAATACATCACGCACAGCGCCACCAGCTATGACCCCTGTTCCTTTTACAGCCGGTTTCATCCATACCTCGCCGGCTCCAAATCGTCCAATAATCTCATGTGGTATAGAAGTTTCACTTAAA
>JBDKGC010000043.1:0-6957 GCA_039798385.1 Bacillota bacterium | reverse complement strand
CGGTGCTATTTACCATAATCCTTTTATTAAATTTGAGACAAAATTGTATCATATAAAAAAATTTATAGTCAAACCCAATAATTGGTTTATTTGTTATCTACCAAGGCTCAGACCAATATGTCAGTAAAAATATTTTTTATGAAGTAAAACCCGCTGATTGCTTTACTTACACTCCTCATCTATGCTAAGTTAACCTCCTATTCTTTTGCAGCCCATCTTTACCCCCCAATTTAGTCGGTGTAAAATTAATAAACAAAGATAATTTTAACAGGCACTAGGAATGCTAAAAATAAAGAGAGGTTGGTTTTACAATGAGCACTGCCAAACTATTAGACACGATTGAGGAGCTGTTGATTGAAACCGATCGTGAAAATGCCAATATTTCCAACTCTCCTTCGGCTAAGATGCTACAGATAGCAAGTGCTGCTTCACGTGCTTACTATTTAGAACGTTTAATTCCCAAACATTTATCTACGGCACACCAACATGGAGACTATCATATTCATGATTTAGACTTTTATGGCAAGACACTAACCTGTGTGCAGATTCCTTTAGGAAAACTACTCACTGCAGGTTTTAATAACGGGCACGGCTTTATTCGGTCTCCGAAACGACCCGCTTCAGCCGCAGCTTTAGCTGCCATTATCCTGCAAAGTTCACAAAATGATATGCACGGCGGCCAAAGCTTTGCTTTCTTTGACCGTGATCTTGCTCCTTTTGTAGGACAAGCAAGTGATGATGAGATCTATCAAGCAATGGAGGCTTTAATTTATAATTTAAATAGTATGCATTCCCGGGCTGGGGCACAAGTCCCTTTCTCCAGCATTAATTTAGGCACAGATACCTCGCAAGCTGGCCGAAGTATAACACGCAATCTTCTCTTAGCGTATAAACAAGGGCTCGGTAAAACAGAGACCCCTGTCTTTCCCAATATTATTTTTCGCGTTAAGGAAGGGGTTAACTACCACCCAGAAGACCCTAATTATGACCTCTTTCAACTAGCTATCGAAGTAGCCGCCAAGCGCTTAAACCCAACCTTTAGTTTTATGGATGCCTCCTTTAATAAAGAGTTTGATGATCAAGTAAGCTATATGGGCTGCCGCACACGTGTAATCGCCAATCGTCATGGCGCAGCAACGACGGACGGACGTGGCAACTTAAGTTTTACCACTTTAAACTTACCACGACTCGCCCTGCAAGCAGCTAAGGATATCAACAAGTTTTATCAGGATTTAACTACCCTCATGGATGTAGCTGCCGAGCAACTCTATCATCGCTTCACAGTGCAAGCAAACTTGAAAGTAAAAGATATGCCATTCTTAATGGGTCAGGGTCTCTATATGAACTCTGACCAACTCCTACCCGACGAACTCATTAAAGAAGCTATTAAACATGGCACACTCTCGCTTGGTTTTATCGGTTTAGCTGAAGCACTAGTAGCTTTGATTGGCGAACACCACGGCATGAGCACAAAAGCTCAAACGCTCGGTGAAGAGATTGTAGCCTTTATGAGAAGTCATGTTGATGCGTTAGCCGAGCACTACGACCTAAACTATACCCTGCTAGCCACACCTGCCGAAGGCTTATCAGGTCGCTTTGTAAAACTCGATAAAGAACTTTATGGCTTGATCCCAGGCGTGACAGATAAAGCATACTATACAAACTCCTTTCATATCCCAGTCGACTATGAAATAAGCCTGGACGACAAAATAAAAGTTGAAGGTCGCTATCATAAATATGCCAATGCTGGCCACATTAGCTACATTGAGTTCAATTCTAATCCAGCCCAAAATCCACAGGCAGTCGAAAAATTATTACGAACAATGAAAAAGGCCGATATGGGCTATGTTGGCATCAATTTTCCTATCGACTTTTGTAACAGCTGTGCCTACTCCGACATTATTGATGAAGAATGCCCTGTCTGTCAGTCAACCTCTATTAAACGCATCAGACGCATTACAGGCTATCTAAGTACAATCGAACGCTTTAACGATGCCAAACGTGCCGAATTAAACAAACGTTTAGCGCACCTATCATTAACAGACAAATTATAAGGAAAGCAGTTTTCAATAATGACAACTTATTTACGCATCTCGGGGCTTACTAGAGAAAGCATCGTTGATGGACCTGGACTCCGTTATGTAATTTTCACGCAAGGTTGCCCTCATCGCTGTCCAGGCTGCCATAATCCTGATACGCAAGCGTACACGGCTGGCTACCAAATCTCACTCCAAAAGCTGCTGAAGGATATTTTAAACACTCCTTTAATCGATGGGGTAACTTTATCCGGTGGTGAACCTTTTATCCAGGCTGCGGCTTGCGCGAAGCTTGCACTGCTCATCAAAGAAAAGCTGCCGAAACTAAATATTATCGTCTATAGTGGATATTATTATGAAGCGTTGGTCGCTTTGGGGAAAAAGAATAATGGCATAAAAAAACTATTAGCCCTAGCGGATATGTTAATTGATGGGCCATATTTAGAGAATAAACGCAATCTTCTGATACCTTTTCGAGGATCAAGTAATCAGCGTATGATAGACTTAAACAAGTTGGGAGGTCAAAGTTGTACCCTATAGATCCTTAAAGAAAAAGTAGCTTGACCTATAAAAAAAGACTGCTTATAAATAGATAAGCGTCTTTTTTTAAAAGCTTAAACTGATCAATCCATAAAAGCTCAATTTTTAATTTCTTTTCAAGCCATGACTTCCACTAAAATGGTCCTCTAATTGTTCGGCCGAATATGTTCGACCACCAGGGGGGCAGATTGGACAGCTACGTCTATTATCTATCACTTTAAAACCAACACCAACTGTAGATGGCCTACTGTAAGGCGACAAAGCAGATTCTTCTCGTCTTTGCATACTACCAGGTCCACTACCTAAACCACCTGTTCTTCTGACCGGACCACCTGGCCCTCCAGTTTCTCTCCCTAAACCTCCCATGTTTCCTACTACATCACTTGAACTACCGCATCTACCCCTCGAGGCACTAGAATCCAAGTCTCGACTAGTCAAACCTAATTGAAGAAAAGAGCTCGCTAATTCATCCACACCAGATGAAGGTGCTGGCAAAGCTGGCGCAGCAGGAAAAACTGGTTCTTCGTTTGGCGGCAAATTATTATCACCTTCCGTTACAGCGAACGTCATCCCACTATTCATGATCGCCATAAGTACTATACCACGTATATACTTTTTTATTTGTGTCATACAACTCCATCCTTTTTTTATAGTTTCTGTCTTTTTTACATAATACCATATATTATGTTCGGGGTAAATGTTTGCAATCTATAGATAATTGACTTTCGTGAAGAAGCACTTTATAATACCATAAAAAGGAGTTTTTTATGATTAAAAAAATCTTGTTTATCTTCAGCTGTTTTGCTTTTGTACCATTTTCAGTTTCAGCAGGAGGTGGTCCAAAGCTAGGACAGGATGATCGCGATAGCTTACCTGATCCTGCTGTATATAGCAGCTCAGCGGCTCAACTTTATGAATCTGGATATTTATGTTATAGATGTCCTTATGTAGGATGTAACGCTTTAATTCCAGTTGAGTCCAGCTTAAATATACCATCCCAGTTAGAAACACGTGATTTAAGAACACATCGGCATGTACTACACGTACATGGAGTAGATATGTACAAGCATATCGGAGATTATTCCTAAACTAAGGTAACAACCTAGCAAAACAAGCTATGCACAAAATATAGCTTGTTTGATACATAATAAGATAGTCAGCTCCATATAGTTAAATATAAACTATAAGGAGCCTAGAATATGTATAACTTATACCATCCATTGCATCTCTCTGGTACGAGACCTCTGCTGTCCCCGATCGACCCTCAAAAATTAAATTATCCGCAAGACGAGACCCCTCAAAACAGGTTTGAACAATACACGCTTTCTACAAACATTCACAACTTATTCCAAAGTATTGTGCTTCTTACCAGTCCCGACCTTGGAGCACCCTGGTATGATACACTCGAACTAGACCGCTCTATTTTGCTCAACATCACCCTTCTAATATCTGCCATTGCTAACCAAATTGAAACAGGATCCACTCTATCTCCAGCTGACCTAGAAAAACTAAAACAAATAATTTTGTTTTTTAAGCTGCAAGCAAAGTATCTTGCGTATTTTCCTAATATGCAAGCTATGCTACAGCTTTCTCTATTACATCCGACATGGCAAAAGCAATACCTAAATAGTTCACTAACCACTGATCTGCCATTTAGTGAGTGATCACTAAAGCTTGGCTAGCTCTCTTGGCACTACTTGAGTACAATATTCACTAATTTTTTTGGCACCACTATTACTTTCAAAACTTGTTTGCCGGCTAAGTAAGGCTTTACTTTTTCACTTGCCAAAACTACCTGCTCCACATCTTCTTTATTAGCAATTGAGCTATCGAGCAAAAGCTTCTGCCTAACCACGCCATTTATCTGGAGCGCCCATTCTATTTCACTCAGTTCCAATTTTTTAGGATCATAGTTAGGCCACTGTTCTTTAAAGACAGAGTTTTCATGCTCTAAAGTGCTCCATAGTTCTTCTGCTAAGTGCGGCGCAAGAGGCGCTAAGAGCCGCACAAAATCAGCTAGCAGCTCGCGGTAAAAAGGTTTATTAAAATTAGCTCCTGCTGCTTTATAATTACCAAGTGCGGTGCACAACTCCATTAACTGTGCAATGGCATTATTAAATTGGAAGCGCTCAATCATTTGTGTTACTTTTTGAATCACGCGGTGGCGTAAGGCATCGAGCTTTTGATTTACGATCGTCTCACTACTAGTTTGCCCTGGTAGCTCACAGAAAAGCTGTTCCATGCGTCCGACAAACCTTGTAATTGAACGGACAAAACCTTCATCCCATGCTCCGCCCTCCCGAAAGGCAAAGCCAAACATTAAGGCCATGCGGAAAACATCTGCCCCATATTTCTCCACATATTGATCTGGCGATACGGTATTACCTTTTGACTTACTCATCTTCTGGCCATCCGTTCCTAAAATTACACCTTGATGAATCAAGGAACGAAAAGGTTCGCCAAAGTTAAGATAACCTAAGTCGCGAAGGGCTTTGGTGATAAAACGGGCATACAAAAAGTGCATGGCTGCATGCTCACGTCCCCCGACATACATATCTACGGGTAACATCTCATTGATTAACTTCTGATCAAAAGGCTCACTATTATTTTTATTATCTGGATATCGCAAAAAATACCACGCTGAATCGACAAACGTGTCCAAGGTATCGGCCTCACGTGTAGCTGATGCATTACATTTCGGGCAATTGACGCTCATAAAGGTCTGACACTTTTTGAGCGGGGATTCCCCATCTGGTGTAAAAGAGACGTCGTCCGGCAACACGACTGGTAATTCATCCTCTGGTACTGGGACAGCCCCACATGCAGGACAATAGATAATAGGAATCGGTGTGCCCCAGTAACGCTGTCTTGAAACAAGCCAATCACGTAAACGATACTCTGTACCAGGACCACCAAGCTGTCGTTGTGCTAATTCCTGTGCAATGTGTTGCTTGGCTTCTTTTGGTTGCAAGCCATTAAACTCAGCACTGTTTATTAGAACCTCGCGCTCCTGTTCCCCATTTTCACCTACTACTTTTTTAATAGGCAACTTATATTGTTTAGCAAACAAAGCATCACGTTGATCATGACCAGGCACACCCATTACAATCCCCGTGCCATACCCTAGTAAGACATAGTTTGTAATATAGATCGGTAGCTGTTCTTTAGTCAGCGGATGCTCGGCATAAGAACCAGTAAATATCCCTGTTTTGTCACCCAAAGCTCCTGCCATCCGTTCGCGTTCACTCTGCTCCTTAGCCGCCTCGACATATTGTTTAACTTGCTCCTGATACTCTGGGAGAGCTAGCTGTGCTACTAAAGGATGCTCTGGAGCCATTGCTAAAAAAGTTACCCCATAGAGGGTATCAACCCGCGTAGTAAAAACAGTTAGTTCTTGCTGAAGCTTTGGCACACTAAACTTAACATACACGCCCTCTGAACGTCCAATCCAATGGGTTTGAATTCTTTTGGTTTCATTTGGCCAATCTAGTTCCTTTAAACAATCGACCAACTCCGCTTGGTAAGCAGTTGTCTTAAAAAACCACTGTCTTAAGTTCTTCTTTGTAACAGTACTTTGGCAGCGTTCACAACTTCCCTCAGTCACCTGTTCATTGGCCAAGACCGTTTGGCAACTAGGACACCAGTTTACAGGTGCCTCTTTTTGGTAGGCCAGCCCTGCTTCGTACAACTTTAGAAATAAAAGTTGCGTAAACCTATAATATTCTTTGGAACAGGTGGAAAGCTCATAGTCCCAATCACAGATTAAACCCATTGCTTTCAACTGCTTGCGCATAAAGTCTATATTTTGCATTGTTGAGAGACGGGGATGAATACCAGTTTTAATAGCATAATTTTCAGCTGGTAAGCCAAAAGCATCAAAACCCATTGGCTGAAAAACTTCATACCCCTGCATCCACTTAAGTCGTGACCAGACGTCCATTAAACCATAGTTAAACCAATGGCCAATATGAAGTTTATCAGCAGACGGATAAGAAAACATCGGCAGACAATATAATTTTTTAGCTATGCGGTCCTTATTAAATTTATATAAGCTTTGCTCTTCCCATCGTTTTTGCCATTTCTTATCAATTTTTACGGAATAGTTCAAATATCTATTCTCCTCCTTTATGTCTAGAAACACCTTTTTTATATTTATAAGAATCCAATCGTACCATACCTTAGCAAAATATCCAAGTTAGCCCGTGCTCGGGTAAAAACCAGCTGTAGGGCAAGGGTTATATACATAAATGCCGAGTTTTTATACTACTCAAACAGGTCCTTCTATGGTATAATACTTTTATATTCTTAGGGAGGTTAGTAATTTGAATACTAAAAAAAAATTGTTAGTAAGTTTACTCGTTAATTCATGCTTAGTTTTACC
>JBDKGC010000042.1:0-3595 GCA_039798385.1 Bacillota bacterium | reverse complement strand
CGTATCTTAGGAATGGGGGATATGCTAAGCCTAATTGAAAAAGCTGAGGCCACAATTGAAAAAGAAGCAGCCGAAGAGATGAAGCAAAAACTTCGAAAAAATAGCTTTACCTTAGAGGATTTTTTAGCACAAATGAAACAAATGCGAAAAATGGGGCCTTTAGGTGAATTATTAGGTAATATACCAGGCATAGGCCAAAAAATACCCCAAGATGCCTTTAATGAAAAAAAATTGGATGAAATTGAAGCAATTATTTATTCTATGACGCCCTTGGAAAGAAAACAGCCCGAAATTATCAATGCCAGTCGTCGTAAACGTATAGCTAAAGGGAGTGGCACCACAATCGTATCAGTTAATCGTTTGCTGAAACAGTTTGGGGAGTTTAAAAACATGCTGAAAAAAATGGGTGGTCTATTTGGCAAAAAAAAAGGCTTAGGTTTAGGCAATTTGTTTAAAATGCCTTTTAGAAACAAATAAGCTTTTATTTAAATACAGCCCGCTACAAGCTACTACTCATTAGAAGGGTAGCTTTTTTTAATTAAGCTTAAAGTAGCTTGCTTAAAAGACTGCTTTAGATAGATAATTAGATATAACGTACATAATATTTAATAAGGAGCTATTTGAGTGACTCTAAAAAAATTAAAAGCATACTTTGCAACAACAAGTGCTCTTCCACAAGCGGAATTAGAAAAGTGGAAAGAAGACCCAAGAGAATCAGTACAAAGATTAGTCAGTAGCTATGAACAACAGCAAAAAAATTTAGCAGCAGAAAAAAAACGCATCGAAAAACTATGGTCGCTAGAGAAAAATTTACAAAGGCAAGGAGTCAAACTAATTGCGGGCATAGACGAAGCGGGAAGAGGACCGTTAGCAGGACCTGTAGTAGCAGCGGCAGTAGTGATGCCTGTAGGTTTTATGTTGCCGGGGTTAAATGATTCTAAAAAGTTAACTGCTAAGAAACGAGCAACATTACAAACAACTATCCGACAGCATGCTATTTCACTAGGGGTTGGTCTTGTTGAGGCAGACCTGATTGATGAATTAAACATTTGGGAAGCAACTTGTTTAGCAATGCAAAAAGCTATCAGTGCTTTAACAATTAATCCCGAGCATTTATTAATTGATGCCATGCCACTTCCAAAAGTAGCCATACCACAAACAAACTTAATAAAAGGAGATCAACGCAGTGCCTCAATTGCGGCAGCCTCCATAATTGCCAAGACCACTCGTGACAAATATATGGAAAAGTTAGCTAATAAATATCCAGCGTATGCTTTTGAAAAACATAAGGGTTATGGAACTCTATTGCATATGAAAATACTAGCAGAGATTGGCCCATCTCCAATTCATCGGCAAAGTTTTAAGCCTGTAAGTGCTTTGCTAAATAATGCTAAATAATAATGTTTAATAACAAAAAAATTATTGGCCAAATGGGTGAACAATACGCGAAAGAAATGTTATTAAAAGAACAGTATCAATTTGTAGCCCAGAATTTTTATACAAAGTTGGGCGAATTAGACTTGATTTTTAGCAAGGATAGCCAATTAATTTTTGTCGAAGTCCGCTCTAGTTTAGTAGTTGGGCTAGAACGACTGCTAGAATCTATTAATTGGTCTAAACAGCAACGATTACGGCAGATGGCACTAGTATTTTTACAACAGACCACTAAAATCAAGAGTATTGATCTACGTTTCGATGTTGTGGCTATACGTTTTAAACAAGAGATAAAGATCAAGCAACTAACTATAAAAGAGATACAACATTTTATTGCAGCCTTTTAATATTATTGTTACCCCAGGAACGAACCGAGGTAAGTAAATGCAGCACAACTATAGTAGCTAAGGAGTTGGTTCATGTACGCAAATGTTACAAGTGCTACATTGTTAGGTATTAATAGTTATCTGGTCGAGGTAGAGGTAGATATAAATGGTAGACGCTTACCAGGATTTGATTTAGTAGGATTGCCAGACTCTGCCGTCAGAGAAGCACGAGGACGAGTACGTGCTGCAATAACTAATAGCAACTTTAAGTTTCCGATTCAGCGCATCACAACAAACTTAGCCCCGGCTGATATTCGTAAAGAAGGTTCGGGATTTGATCTGGCTATCGCTTTGGGTATTTTGATTGCTAGTTCCCAGCTACAACCTCTGGTAAAAAAAACATTGTTTCTAGGTGAATTAGCCTTAGAAGGAAGGTTACGGCCTTTACCTGGAGTTTTATCCATGGTGCAAGAAGCAAAAATAAACGGATTTCAGGAAATTTTTGTACCAGCAGCAAATAAAAGTGAAGCTAGTTTGGTTTCAGGCATCAATGTTTATGCTGTTCACAATTTAAAACAAGTAATTGACCATATTTTAGGTGATAAATTAAAACCGTTAACTTATGTGCCTCCTGCACTATCGTCTCAAACAAAATATAGCTTTGATTTTCAAGATGTGAAAGGGCAATTGCAAGCCAAAAGGGCATTAGAAATAGCAGCCGCTGGCAGACATAATCTTATTTTTATTGGTCCACCTGGTTCTGGAAAAAGTATGTTGGCCAAGCGGCTGCTCACCATTTTACCAGTCTTACGCTTAGATGAAGCGTTAGAGGTGGTGAAAATATATAGTGCAGCAAATGTTTACAAACCAAAAGAAGCGCAACAGTTAACAGTAAAACGGCCGTTTCGAGCACCACACCATACCACCTCGACAGCTGGATTAACAGGGGGTGGATCTGTTCCTAAACCAGGCGAAATTAGCTTAGCACATTGTGGCATATTATTTTTAGATGAACTACCTGAGTTTTCAAAGCAGACACTAGAGGGGTTACGTCAACCATTAGAGGAAAATCAAATGACTATTTGTCGAGCCAAAAGCAGCCTTACTTATCCCGCGGATATTATCCTCATTTGTGCAATGAATCCTTGTCCTTGTGGATTTTATGGTTATGAGACGACAAAACAACGTTGCTCTTGTAGCTCTCTGCAACGCAAACGGTACCGTGCTCGTATTTCAGGCCCCTTATTAGATCGGATCGACCTACACATCGAAGTTCCTCCGGTTAATTATCAAATATTGAGTTGTGAAAGCGTAGGAGAGAAATCAAGTTTGATAGCAAGGCGCGTATTAAAAGCACAAGCAAGACAGTTTAAACGAACGAATAAAGTAAATTCACGTTTAACAATTCAAGATTTAGCAAAACATTGCGTCTTAAATGACGAATCCACAGAATTGATGCAGTTATCGTTTGAAAAATTAAACTTGAGCGCACGTGCCTATAATCGTATCCTAAAAGTTGCTCGAACAATAGCTGATTTAGAAGATAGTAATGAAATCTCTGCAAAGCATATCGCTGAGGCAATTCAATATCGAACATTAGATAAAGCAATTATTGAGTAAAAAACCAACCAGTTCCACAAGCCGTATGTGTATGAATTTATTCGTGTATAAATGGGTAGCAAAATTGCAAAGTTAACAGAAATGAACATTAGGACATCCGGGTTCTTAATGCAAATGCCGATATTCTTATTAAAGTTTTTTTTATAGGTATCCCAAGTATTATTTATAATTGGTTAATATTGTCATTATTGAAATTTGCTTCACATGTTAATAGC
>JBDKGC010000041.1:0-3208 GCA_039798385.1 Bacillota bacterium | reverse complement strand
TCGCTTGCCAGTACTGGGGCGGCGGCTGGGGTAGTCTATACTCAAGGTGCAGACTATGCCAATGGGGAGTTTATGCAACTGCATCCAACGGCCATTAGTGGTGTCGATAAGCTGCGGTTAATGTCGGAGTCCGCGCGCGCCGAAGGAGGCCGCCTCTGGGTTTATAAGGAGGGTAAACCATGGTACTTTTTAGAAGAGATGTATCCGGCATATGGCAATTTGGTTCCGCGTGATATTGCGGTACGGGCAATCTTTAAGGTTTGCCATGAACTTGGCCTTGGGATTGATGGGGAGCTTGCCGTTTACCTGGATCTTACGCATTTAAGCCCCAGCTATTTGCGCCAAAAACTAGGCGGTATACTAGATATTTACCAAAAATTCACGGGTGATGATCCTTGTACAGTGCCGATGAAGGTCTGTCCTGCGATGCATTATTCAATGGGTGGACTATGGGTGGACGAGCAGCAGATGACTAGTATTAAAGGACTTTTTGCTGCTGGTGAGTGTGAGTATCAGTATCACGGTGCCAATCGATTAGGTGCGAATTCCATGTTATCCTGTCTTTATGCCGGCTTAGTTGTTGGCAAAGCTAGTGCGCAATATACCGAGGGTCTGGAGCAGACTAGCTTGGATAATCTTTTGCTTGAGGCCCAAGTAAAAGTAGCAGAAGAACGTTATCAAATGTTACAAGAGCGTGCTGGGCAAGAGGAATCGTACCTATTGTATCTGGAGCTAGGCGAGGCAATGAGTAAAAGTGTTAGTGTGATTAGAGAGAACACTGCCTTAAAACAGACCGACGAAAAGTTGCAGGAGTTAAGTAGTCGGATCAAAAATGTGAATCTTACGCAAGCAGGACACCGAACACTTAGCTTTACGAGAGAGCTGGAGTCCATGCTGAAGTTAGCGCGCGTCATTACGCTTGGGGCACTAAAAAGGGATGAAAGTCGTGGCTCACATTATAAACCGGAGTTTCCCGAGCGTGATGATGAAAATTGGCTGAAAACGACTCGTGTGAACTACTCTGATGGTGAACCGCTCTTTACGTATGAGGAGGTTGACACCTCGTTACTTACCCCAAAAGCCAGACGTTATGACGTGTAAGTTTTAAAGGTGAAGGGTGAATATAAGATGACAAATGTTAGATTTTCGGTGCGCCGGCAGCGTACGCCACAAGATAAATCATATGTTGAGCATTTTCAAGTGACTGCTAAGCCTCAGCAGACTGTTATCTCACTTTTAACAGCCATTGATAGCCACCCATATAATGAACAAGGCGCGCGGGTGGAAGAGCTTAGTTGGGAGGCTAGTTGTTTAGAGGAAATTTGTGGGTCTTGTTCAATGGTTATTAATGGTGTTCCTAGGCAAGCATGTACAGCGTTAGTAGATAGGTTACAGCAACCAATTACCATTGAGCCCTTAACCAGTTTTCCAGTAATGCGAGATTTATTGGTGGATCGTAGTCGCATGTTTGAAACATTGGCGAAGGTGCAGGCTTGGATTGATATTGATGGTTTACATCATCCGGCTGCTGGTCCCAGACAGGATAACAATCTAAATAACAAACGTTACCAGCTCTCGCAATGTATGACCTGTGGACTATGTTTAGAAGCATGTCCTAATGTGAAAAAAACGTCTAAGTTTCAAGGACCTTTTGCTGCAGCGCAAGTTGAACTATTTAATAGTCATCCGGTAGGTGAAGCAAAGAAAGAAGAGCGGATTGCCAACCTTTTTAATAATACGCACTTAGCAGCATGTAGTAACGCGCAAAATTGTAGTCGTGCTTGTCCGAAAGGTATACCGCTTTTGGAAGCAATCGCAAAGGCAAACTGGGCTGCCACAAAATTAATGGCGAAAAAGTTCCTAAAAGGTTGATCTTTTCATGAAAGAAAGTTAATTTATTTATTTCTTCATAAAAAAAGTAAGTACTAAACCACCAATAATAGCGATACTGATGGCTGAGAAGGCATGCTGATAAACTTGTGTGGTGTAAACACCAATGCTGTAAAAATCTAAAGCATAACTTACAAGAAAGGTAAAGAATGTGGAAGGGATCATCGTGGAAATAAAATTGACAAAGCCAACCGCTGTTCCCGAAAGATCTTTTGGGCTGATAAGGTTGGCGCTGGTATAAACCAGCGATTGCCCACTAACAGCAAAACCTAAGATGAATAGCAGTAGAACTAACCCTAGTTTTGTGAGATAGGGATAGTACACAATAATATAAAAAGCAAGCACTGCCACGAAGGCGCTACTAGCCAGGAGATATTTATAAGCAGTGAGCCGTTTTGCTAAAAATGAAAATAATAAAATGCCGATGATAATGCCGTAAATGCTAACATGAACAACATTAGTTGCCTCTCCTTTTGAAAACCCATACGCAGTTTTAAAAAAAGGTATGGCCCATAGACGTAAAAAACACGGTACAATGGTGTAAAGTAGTGCTGAATGCAAACCTAAGAGCCAGTATTCTTTATTCTTTAGAATATTTTTTAAACCGTGATAACTTTTGTTAGTTGAAATTTGTAATGTTCCTGTTTTCTCTGTTAGTCCATACCAAGCTAATAAAGCAAGTGGTACATTTAAGAGGGTTAGCAGCAAAAGAGTTGTTAACCAGGAACCTAATTGGTGTGCGAGTAATGGTAACAAGGTATAAAAAATAGTACAGCCATAGCCTAAAATAATAGTTAGTCCCATAAAAATAGAGGTGGTGCGGGGATAAAAATTTAGTGCAATTATCTTACTGCAGCATAAGTAGATGGGCGCCCCTCCGATACCAACCAAGGCAAAACCTACTAAGGCTAGTGTAAAGTAGCCCAGATTAAACGTAAAAAGTAACGTACCACAAAAAAGAAATATGCTGGTGAGGACAAGTGCTCGTCTAGGTCCCAGCCGATCAACAACGATTCCAGCTGGAATTTGTAATAAGGCGTAAGGAAAGAAAAAAGCATTCAAAAGCAGCCCAATATGCGTCGCTTTAATATGAAAAAAATTCATTAATTCTTCGGTAAAAATACCGGGTATAAGTCGCATTATTTGTTGATAGATAAAGAAGAGCCAGGTAATAAAGAGTGCTGTCCAGGCTGGAGGTTGGGTAGATTCTTTTTTTATGTTAAGTATAATGATGGCCCCCTTGAAAGTTTATTTTTAGTATCTACCTGATGTAAGTTCATAATACTATAAATGATTTTGTCATAAAACACTAGCTGAT
>JBDKGC010000040.1:0-12729 GCA_039798385.1 Bacillota bacterium | reverse complement strand
ATTACTCGTGCCATAGACTAAATTTTTATGGTTAGGGTCTAAGGCTACCACACGGTTAAACTTACTCTTTGCTGGTAGTGGTTCATTTTTAACTATAAAGATTGCATAATAAAAACCGCCTGTGAATTAATTTTACTAATCCCTTTTTATGATAGTTGAGTCCTGAACCTAAATCCGAAATTAACTCATAGCCTATCTGGTTATCGGCGCAGTGTCTTATTAACCGTTGTTTCTGTCTTTCTAAGTCTAACTTTTGGTCATGACTAGATACTCGAGCATAAAGGATCGTCTTACGCTGCGCCGTTGACGTTTTCTTTCCTAGAAGTTCTTTTTCTAACCTAGCGACCGAGTAACGTCGATGACCGCCACTAGTAAGATAACACGGAGCAAAAGTACCTTCTTTATCCCACTGCCGCAATGTAACTATTGCTACACCTACCATAAGTGCTGCTTGACCAATTGATATGTACATAAGACACCCCCTGGGCGGTTTCGTTTCGCGAGCACCTTTTGCCTACAGCTGCAGGGTTAAAAGATGCAAAGAATGACGAGGAACGAGATCAAATTGTAGTAAACTTAGGTGCTCGGTTGCATCAGTATCTAGACCAAGTTTCGGACGCACCACAATGCGTAGTCCTCCGAAGAATGTGTGAATCTGTATAACGACAATCAGGCTCAACATTAGCCACTCTAAATAAAGCTATCTTATCTTCCGGAATATTAAATATGAAAGCAAAAATATCTGCTATAAAAACATGTGACAGCGGCCCCATACTATAAACTGTTGATGGCATAATCGTGAAATTTAAAATGGAAATCTTAAAAAGCTTAAGAAACAAATTTAGTACCTCCCTGCTAAAAGTATACTAATTTGTAGCATGCTAATAATTACTTGTCAAAAGCGTTTTTATTCCCTTCACATTTAAGTATAATAAAAAACAAACTATTCCGAGCTTCTATAGTCCCATTGAAATTTCCAAAATTCTCAAGTGCCTTTTACTAAACTTAGAAACTTATTATAATTCTTTAAGAATAAAAGTTCGACTTTTCCAACTGGTCCACTGCGCTGTTTACCAATAATAATCTCAGCTACATTTTTCTTCTCTGACTCTTCGTTGTAATAATCATCCCGATAAATAAAAGCTACAATATCAGCATCCTGCTCAATCGAACCAGATTCACGTAAATCCGAAAGCATAGGCCGTTTATCATGTCGTTGCTCCACTGCCCGCGATAACTGCGATAGGGCTAAGACAGGCACGTCAAGCTCACGTGCTAAAAGTTTTAGGGAACGGGAAATCTCTGAAATTTCCTGCTGGCGATTTTCAATGCGACTGCTACCGCCGATTAATTGCAAATAATCAACGACCACCGCATCAAGACCATGTTCACTTTTTAAGCGTCGTAGTTTGGCCCGCATTTCATATATCGTAATCCCTGGTGTATCATCAATAAAAATTTTAGCCTCACTTAAGGCGCTCATCGCCAGGGCTACTTTCTCCCAATCATCCTCTTTTAAACTCCCGGTCCGAAAAGCTTGGGCATCAATATTCCCTTCGGCCGAGAGCATCCGCATTGCAAGCTGCACAGCGGACATTTCGAGGTTAAAAATAGCGACTACCTTACCTAACCGGACTGCCATATTCTGCGCTAGGTTTAGTGCCAGTGCCGTCTTACCCATACTGGGCCGAGCAGCAATAATGGTCAGTTCCGATGGTTTCAGACCAGAGGTTAGTCGATCCAAGTCTAAAAACCCGGTCGCTAACCCTTGCAAACCACCTTTGTTAAAATGCAGTTCCTCAAGTTGTTCATATGAGGCCACCAGCACATCTTTAAGAAGTTCAAACTGCCCTCGTAGTTTATGTTGACCAACCTGCAAAATCTTTCGTTCGGCCGTATCAATAATGCTCGCTACTTCATCAGCACCCTCGTAGCCTAGGGTCGCAATTTCAGTAGCGGTGTTAATTAAGCGCCGTAACACAGCTTTCTCAGCCACTATTTTGGCATAATAGTCCGTATTAGCTGCTGTAGGTACGCCTTCCAGTAGCTCATTTAGATAAAGCACGCCACCCACTTGTTCCAGCTGATTATTCGTTTTTAGATTATCCGTCAACGTAACTAGATCGATCGGTTGCCCCGCACGAAATAAACTCTCCATAGCAGCAAAGATTTGGCCGTGTGTTTTGCGGTAAAAATCCTTGGCAAAAATATATTGGTAAATAGTGCTAAAGACTGTTCCTTCTAACAAAACAGCGCCTAAGATGGCCTGCTCGGCTTCATGACTATAGGGCGGAATACGTTCTAATACTTCAGCCATTACTCCTCCTCCACTAGCTCAACTGTAATAGCTGTTTTCACTTTTGGATGGAGCTTGATGGCAACTTTGGTTATACCTAGCTGTTTTAATCCCCCTTTTAAAATTATTTTTTTTCGGTCTATTTGTAATTGATGCTCGGCTTGCAATGAGGAACTTAATTGCTTAGCTGTGATAGCACCAAAAAATTTTCCATCGCGTCCTTTTTTTAGCGCAAATTTGAGCATAATTGCTTCTAACTGCGCTGCTAATGCTTGAGCGCTTTTTAACACCTCTTGATCATGATGTTTTTTACGCGCTGCTTCTGCTTCAACAAGCTTTAAGTTACCATCAGTCGCCGGCAACGCTAAGCGCTTAGGTAATAAAAAGTTACGAGCATAGCCATCCGTAACTTCACGTACTTCTCCTCTTTTACCTGTACCAGGCACATCTTGCTGCAATATAATTTTCATCTTGCCACCCCTTTTTAACTAAACTATGGCTCTAACTATATTCTGCTATTATTCGTTCAGGATAGCAAGTAGTTTTTCGTGCACTTCATGCACGGTACTATTCTTCAACTGACAGGCAGCATTTGTTAAATGACCACCGCCGCCTAGGCGTTCCATAATGAGCTGCACGTTTATCTCACCGTAAGAACGCGCACTAATTGCAATTTTGCCATCACCTCGTACGGCAATTACAAACGAGGCCACAATTCCTTGCATCTGGAGCAATGTATCAGCCGCCTGGGCAATTAAGACTTGGTCATATGACTCTTGATTATTTGCAACCGCGACTGCTATTTGCTCATTAATAATCGTCGTGTTTTTAATTAATTGGGCCCGTTTTAAGTATTGTGCCAAATCTTCTTTTAACAACATCTGTACCATTGTAAGATCAGCCCCTTGCCGACGTAAAAAAGAAGCAGCTTCAAAGGTACGCGAGCCAGCCCGGGCTGAGAAGTTATGCGTATCGACCACTATCCCTGCCAAAAGGGCAGTAGCTTCCAAGGCATCCATCTCAGAAATGCCTTCTTGGTACTGCAGTAGTTCTGCTACCAGCTCACACGTAGACGAAGCATATGGTTCCATATAGACTAAGACGGCATTCTGTACGAAAGCCTCGCCCCGGCGATGATGGTCTATTACTACCACCCGGTTAATCTGTTTTAAAAGTCGCGGTGCAACGACCAAACCCGGACGGTGCGTATCAACCAAGATTAATAAACCACCCTCTTCACTAGCTAAATCTTGAGCCTCTTCAGCCGAAATCAAAGACTCACTTAAATGTTCATGACCTTCTAGGAGCGCTACCATCCGTTCAATCGAAGGATTTATATCACCAACCACAATATACGGTCGTGCACCATTTTCCTTCACAAACTTACACATACCAACCGCAGCACCCAACGCGTCCATATCGGTATGCACATGGCCCATAATTAGCACCCAGGTACTCTCCTGGACTAAATTACTAATTGCGGCTGAAACCATGCGCGCTCGAACACGTGTGCGCTTTTCAACAGCATTCGTCTTCCCACCTAAAAAAATTACTTTATCTTCTTGATGTACAGCCGCTTGATCACCACCACGAGCCATAGCAATATCAAGTGCACTCTGGGCTTGTTCTAACTTCGCACAGACTCCTACTTTCTTACTTGAGATACCAATACTTAAAGTAATTGGAACCTTACTCTTTTTGGTCATCTCACGGACACGATCTAAGATGTCAAATTTAGTTGCTATAAGTTTTTTTAAGACCTCATTCTTGGTGAGTAATAATAGACGGTCAGCATCCAATTTTTTTATCGACATCTTATATGTAGCCCCCCAATCCAAGATGGCATTGTAAATCTTAGTGGCAATGCGTCCTTCTTCATGATCGGAAAGGCCATGCTCGGCCTCGTCTAAATTGTCTAAATTGATAAACCCGAGTACGAGACGATTATTCTCAACTTCACGCTCTAACTCCTCTTCTCGTGTCTCATCTAAAAAATATAACAACCGCTCACTAGCATGATGATATACACGATAAAAGCGTTCGGCCACCTTTAATCTATCACTTGCGCCCTCTGTTAAAAAGTTTTTTAACTCAGGTAACAACTCCCAGATAATTTTACCCGTTACTTTACCATCCCCGAGCATTTTTTTTACTAAATAATTATGCCACTCTATCACACCCGCGCGGTCATACAAAAGCGCACCGACAGGAAAACCTGTCAGCATAAAATTGCCCGCGCTTTTCACCCGAAATTTCAGTGTAGAACGGTATCGATTTAACTCTTTTGTTTGACCAGCTTCAAAATAATAGATGGCATAAAACAACAGCGCTAAAAAAACAAACAAGAGACCAGTCGCTATCAGGAACTGTTCTAAAAAAATCAGTGCCGAAAAAAAAGCAAAAAACAACAAAAAATATACTGTTCCATAAAATAACCAACCAGTATTTAATAACTTCCGCATTACCTAATTCACCGCTCTTTGGCATCTTTATTTGAAACAAAATAAAGCGCCGCCTCACTAACACTTTTTTCCTAAAATAATAACTACTCTGTCCTATTTAACAAATCTAAGCGCTTATTAAAATATTCTTCCATTTCTGATAAGGATCCATACCACTCTTCTAATTTATGGCCACTATAGACGTGCTCTTTTAACTTTTGCTTAACCGTTTTATCTAGCTCCGCAAAAGAAAACCCAAGCTGCCGCCCTAGTACATAACTAGAAATAAGTAGACTAGATAAACTATCTAAAACAAAATGCTGGTTTGCACGGTGAATACCCTTAAATAAATTGGCCGTCTGATTTAAGAGCTCCACGCGCAACCAGTCAATAGTACGAACACTTTGGGCAAATTGAAGAGTAGGTGCATCCCGATGCTTATTCAAAACTAGCACCACCCATCTTCCTAGTCATTTGTATACGGAAGTAAAGCCATATGTCTAGCACGTTTAATTGCTTTTGTTAGCTGTCGTTGCAGTTTAGAGCAGGTTCCCGTTACACGTCTAGGTAAGATTTTACCACGCTCATTAACAAACTTACGTAACAAGTCAACTGAGCGATAATCAATATACTTAATCTTATTGGCTGTAAAAAAACAGACCTTTTTCCGTTTTGTATTTTTTCTTCTCATTTATTCACGTCCTTTCTAAAAGTCAAAAAGGTAAATCCTCTTCGGCCATTTTTACCGGTTTAGCATCTTCCGCAAAAGGGTCAGCTAATTCCTTATCAAAAGAAGCAGCAGTCATAGCTTGAGCCTCTTGATCTTGCATCGTATCACGATTGCGCTCGGCCGCAGCTCGTGACTCAAGGAAACGTACATCATCAGCCACAACATCCGTCGTATAGATTGTCCGGCCTTCCTGGTTCTCATACTTACCAGTCTGAATCCGGCCATCAATTCCAGCCAAAGAACCCTTGCGCAAATATTTGGCACAATTTTCGGCTAACCCTCGCCAGGTAACAATATTAATAAAGTCTGTGGTGCGTTCCCCTTGTTGGTTAGTAAAGCGGCGATCAAGTGCTATCGTAAACCTTGAGAGCGCGACACCACTTGCGGTATATCTAAGTTCAGGATCTTTAGTTAAACGTCCTACCAAAATAGCCTTATTTAACATAATTACTGCCACCCCCGATACAGGACTTGGTTAGCTAAACTTAACTCGCACTTTCAACTGTTTTTACAACTGGAGCAGACTCTTCTTGCTGCTTAATCTCTGATAAATTCAGGACTAAATGCCGTAAAATATCCTCATTAATTTTAATAAAGCGTTCTAATTCGGTTAATACAACCGGTACCGCTGAAAATAAAAACAAAGAGTATAAACCTTCAGTAAAGTTATCTATCTGGTAAGCTAATCGCTTTTTCCCTAGCTCTTTTAGCTCAGTTAGCTCGCCGCCGTTGTCAGTAATAATAGACGTTAGACGTTCCTTAAGCTGCTTATAATTTTCTTCAGTGATGGTTGGTTTCGCCATCAGCATCATCTCATACTTAACCATTTACTCGTTCCACCTCCCTTTGGTCTAATGTCCTTTAAGGATATAACCTTAAAAGCAAGGAGACTTATTTTTTAGTTGATGCTTTTATTATAGCAGAGGATAGCCGCTGGAACAAGGGTAACATAATAGCATAAAAACTAAAAATGACCTGCGCCAAGATTGGCAAAAAACTACCTTGACAAAATGGCTAAAAAAAAGCATAACCAAATGTATCAAACATATAAATATTATATAAGTTAATATACAAAAAGAGACATTTTAATAACTAGTCTAAAAGAAGCACTTCAAAGCCTACAAAATATTATAGATAAAACTTTAACCAACGTAAAGTTAGCTTGGCCATCTATGATGACACCCTTCCCCGTCAGTAACTATATGAGTCGTAGTAGATATCTAGAAGAATTAATTGAAACAACAGGGTCACCAATAGAAGAAGTAGAGGAACATTAAATTAGCGTACCACAGCTTTAGCGAAAGACATCTCAACTAAGATAAGATGTCTTTCGCCTATTTCAAACTTATAATCTACAAAAATATATAACTTGTCTAGCACCTTTTATAATTTTTTTGCATAAAGTAAAGACATAACAAGCCTTATTCATACTAGTAAATAAAGTTTATTTATAGCAAAATAGTAAAATCATTAATTACTTTATAGCTTTAAAGATATGAAAGAGTAAATTATAAAGGAGTTTAATAAGTTATGGAAAGAAAAAAAACTACACGCGTAATCGTTCACTCTGCTGGCCATGGCTGTAGCACTAAAAAAAGTTGTCCCTGTCCTAGCGACTGTGGTAGCTACCAGGCAACTTTTAAAGAGGATGAATTTAATTGCGGCACAAAACCTACCTCATCACAAGGGTTCTGGGAGTATACCGCAAAAACTGGCTACACTCCCAAAGCTGGCGACTTTGTTGGCTTAACTGTCAGATCACTTCCCTCCCCCATTGTCGGTTGTATCTGTAACTGTTTTACTTATAAAGATCAAAAATATTATCTTATACAACTAAAAAGCTCAGAGCTTCCCGCTCCATGGGGCGATGATAATAGAGCATTAGCACCAGATGATGCTGTTGTTCGCATTAAAGCAAGTGACGTAACGAGTGTGATCCGGTATATTGGTACAGACTACGTACAACGTTGTAGCGAGCTTAATTAAACGGTTGACCTACGATTCACCAGAACGGCAACTAGCGCGGCAAAAATTAATAAAAAACTAACTAGCTGCGCAAAGTAGACCGTTACCCCCGAAGAGACCCCTGGCGCCCAAAGTTGGCCCAGTAGAGAAACTAACCACCCAGGGGTCTCTAGGGCCACAGCATCGTGCGCCCGCAAACCTTCAATATAGAAACGTCCGATCGAATACCAAATTACATAGCAGAAAAAAAGGTTACCTGGTTTTAACCATTTTTTCGGTAGAGATAAACTTATGATAAAGCCCATCAGATTCCAAAGCCCCTCATACAAAAAAAGGGGATGGTGATAGGCACCCTTAATATACATCTGCTCCTTAAACCAGTGTGGGACCCATGAAAAATACGTTTCATTAATTGCCCAACCATAAGCCTCCTGGTTAATAAAATTACCCCAGCGGCCAATACTTTGCGCAAGCAAAAGTCCTGGGGCTGCGGCATCAAGAAAGGTTCGGAGCGGCAATTTGCGATAATAAGCCATTAAGAGACCGCCACCAATTCCTGCAAATAAGGCCCCATGAATTGCTAAGCCTCCACCACGCACATTTAAAATCTCGAGACAATTATGCTGATAATAACTAAATCGTAAAAAGACATCATAAAGTCTGGCCCCGATTATGCCTGCTATCACACCGACTATCACAACATCGAGCAGTCCATTAATATCTATATTTTTTTGGCTGGCATTTCGTAACAATATAGCTGCACCAGCAACTATTGCGAGCAGCATAATGACGGCATACCAATAAATATTAAAGCCAGCAATGGTAAAAATAGTTCGATCGATCACCCAAGCCACTTTTTAATTAACTCCTTTACCTAATTTTCGCAGCTCAAGATAGACAATCTGTTCGCCACGTGTATCTTTTAACATTGTCGCTTTAAAGCCCAAGCCATTTAAAAGTCGCCACATCACATGATTATGCGAAAAGAGACTACTATAGATGCGCTGACAACCATACTTAGTCTTAATCAGTTGTAACAGGGCCACAAGCATTCTTTTTCCTAATCCTTGTCCCTGAAACCGTAGGTCAATCATAAAACGATCAAGCCAAATCCCTTCGCCCGGTACTAATCCGTACATCGCAAAACCAATCAGCTCGCGCTCTACATAGAGTGCCACCGGTTGCCAATAAGGCTCAACCCGCGCTTGAGCCAACGAAAAAAGATTGCTCTCAATAAAATTGGCTTGTTCTTTCTTGACGCTAAGCTCAATCACAGCACGCCAATTTTTACTTGTCACAGGTTCTATCCGACATAGTCTTTTATCCAAGTAACGTTACTTCCTCATTTAATTTTGCTTTTTGAAGTGTTTTAGCTAAATACCTACCCGTATGGGACGATGTAATCTTTGCTACAGCCTCCGGACTACCTTCAGCTACAACCTGTCCTCCACCATCGCCACCCTCCGGCCCAAGGTCAATAATATAATCCGCCGACTTTAACACATCAAGGTTATGCTCAATCACAATCACTGTATTACCACTCTCCACAAAACATTGTAAGATATGCAAGAGGCGCGCAACATCATCAATATGTAGCCCTGTGGTAGGTTCATCGAGAATATAAAGCGTTCGTCCCGTAGTACGCCGATGCAGCTCCGATGCCAATTTAACCCGCTGCGCCTCCCCACCCGACAAAGTGGTCGAGGATTGACCAAGTTTTAAATAACCCAGGCCCACATCGCAGAGCGTCGCAAGTCGCCGTTCGATACCAGGAATATGCTTAAAAAATTTCCGACCTTCATAGACTGTCATCTCTAGCACATCGCTGATACTCATGCCTTTATATTTAATCAGCAACGTCTCGTTGTTATAACGCTCTCCATCACACTCTGTGCACCGCACATAGACATCTGATAAAAAATGCATCTCTATTTTTAGCGTACCATAACCGCCACAATTTTCACAACGTCCACCTTTCACATTAAAACTAAACCGGCGTTTGGTATAGCCGCGCGCGCGGGCTTCAGGTGTTCGAGCAAACAGCTCCCGCACTTCATCAAAGGCTCCTATATAAGTAATTGGATTACTCCGCGGATTACGCCCAATTGGAGCTTGATCAACACTAATCACCTTATCAAAGTGTTCGATACCTTCAATATATTCATACGCACCAGGTTTAGCTCGTGAAAAATGCAATTTCCGCTCTAAAGCTTTCAGTAAAATTTCATTGACTAAAGTACTTTTGCCTGAGCCAGAGACCCCAGTGACACAGGTGAACAGCCCAACAGGAAAAGCAACGTTTAACGACTGCAGGTTATGTTCGGTCGCACCAAGCACTTTTAACCACCGTTCACTCGGCAGCCGGCGCTCTAAAGGAACCTCAATCTTTTTTTCACCCTTTAAATACAGCGAAGTTAAAGAATTACCATGCGCAATTAATTCCTCCGGTGTTCCTTGCGCTGTGATTTCCCCTCCATGTACCCCTGCCCCGGGACCAACATCCAAAACATAATCAGCTGCTAAAATTGTCTCTTCGTCATGCTCCACCACTAGTAAGGTATTACCCAAATCACGAATTTGTTTTAAACTGCGCAAAAGCCGCCCATTATCACGTTGGTGCAGACCAATACTAGGTTCATCAAGTACATAAAGTACCCCAGTCAAACTAAGACCAATCTGCTTCGCTAGTCTAATACGCTGCGCTTCACCACCAGATAACGTACCAACCGATCGATTCAAGGTTAAGTATTCCAGGCCGACATCGATTAAAAACTTGACGCGCTCCCGTAGTCCTTTTAAAATTTGCAGTGCAATTCGCTGCTCTGTCTGACCCAGTTTTAACTCTTGCAAAAAATCCTGCAACTCTGTAATTGAAAGATGGACCACTTCATTAATATTTTTTCCTCCAACTAAGACCGCTAAAGAGCTTTGCAAAAGTCGTGCACCTTGACACAGCGTACAACACTTACGACCCATATAATGTTCAATCTGTTGGCGAACCCGCTCAACATTACTTTGTTGGTACTTCTGATTCATAACCTCTACTAAACCTGGAAAACCTACTTCAATCTGTTGCAGAGCACCAGCGTCATCAGCATAATCCAGGGTAAAAGTACCTTCGCCACCGTACATAATAATCTTTTTACTACGTTCATCTAGGTCTTCATAAGGAATGCTCATATCTATCTTAAAATGACGACAAATAGCCATAAAAACCTGCATATAAGTATGTTCACCAAAAAGTAATGGTAAATTGATCGCACCTTCTTCTAAAGCGAGATCAGGCCGCGTGACAATAAGATCGGGATCTAGCTGCCTATAGTAGCCCAGCCCAGAACACTTGCTGCAGGCACCAAGCGGGCTATTAAAAGAAAAAATCTGCGGCATCAGTTTTTCGATCGCAAAACCACATTCCGTGCAAGAAAGATTCTGGTTAAATAAAAGTGTCTCGCCGCCTTCGATCTTAACTTCTGTCACACCTTTACCAACCCGAAGCGCTGTCTCAAGAGAGTCAGTCAACCGTTCTTCTAAATCAGCCTTAAGGACCAGACGGTCAATAACGACACTCACGGTATGTTTTTTGCGGGGGTCGAGTTCCAAACTCTTTTCCGAGATATCGTGCAACTCCTCGTCGATCATGAGGCGTGTGTACCCCTCTTTAAGCATCGCCTTTTGCAAGTTGTCATGACTGCCTTTGCGGTTTTTCACCAGGGGTGCTAAGAGATAAAAGCGCTGTCCGGCTTTTAGTCGCATTATTTCCTGTACAATTTGCTTGGTACTTTTGGCTGCAATAGGTAGCCCATGCGTTGGACAATAAACTGTACCAGCCCTGGCAAACAACAGACGCAGATAATCATAAATTTCGGTAATCGTCCCAACCGTCGAACGTGGATTCTTGCTTATACTTTTTTGATCTATCGAAATAGCAGGTGACAAACCCTCAATAAAGTCAACATCTGGTTTGTCAAGCTGGCCTAAAAATTGGGCGGCATATGCTGGTAGTGATTCTAAATAGCGTCTTTGACCTTCAGCATAAACCGTATCAAAGACTAAGGAAGACTTACCCGAACCACTCAGGCCAGTAATTACGACAAATTTATCGCGTGGAATCTTGACATCTATATTTTTTAAATTGTGGACACGAGCTCCACGAATCACAATCTCAGCCTGACTCATTTTAGACCTCCTGTAGATTTTAATTCTAAAATCAAGTCGCGTAGTTTTGCCGCCGCGCTATACTGCATCTCCTGCGCCGCATGCTTCATCTTTTGCTCCAACTCTTGTAATAGTTTTGCTAGTTCCTCCCCTGTTACTGGGGTCGCTAGCTTCTCCTTTAATTGCTCTTGACTTGGTTCTAGATTTAAATTAATCTCCTTTTTCACAGTCCGGGGCACAATGCCATGTTCCTTATTATAAGCCAACTGAATTGTACGCCTGCGCTCTGTCTCTTCGATCGCTTGATTCATTGAACGCGTCACTTTATCCGCATACATGATCACTCGTCCCCGCGCATTACGTGCTGCCCGGCCAATCACCTGCACCAGTGAAGTTGTACTTCTTAAGAAACCTTCTTTATCAGCATCTAAAATCGTAACAAGCGAAACTTCGGGCAAATCTAACCCCTCACGTAACAAGTTAATGCCGACCAGTACATCAAACTCACCTTGCCTAAACGCCGTGATAATCTGCACACGTTCTAAAGTCTTAATCTCAGAATGCAAATATTTGACCCGTATCCCAGCCTCGCGAAGATAAAGCGTCAAATCTTCAGCCATCTTTTTTGTGAGCGTCGTAACTAAGACTCGTTCATCACGTTCTGTAACTTGATTAATTTCACCAATTAAATCTGCCACCTGTCCAGCAGTCGGCCGAACCAGAATCTCTGGATCTAACAAGCCTGTAGGACGAATAATTTGATCGATTACGGCCTGCGACTGCTCAAGCTCATATGGACCAGGGGTAGCTGAAACACAAATAAGTTGTTTTACGCGTGCCTCGAACTCGGCAAAACGTAGCGGTCGGTTATCTTTCGCCGAAGGTAGTCGAAAACCATGTTCTACCAGCACCCCTTTGCGTGCTTGATCACCATTATACATCGCGTTTAACTGCGGCAGTGTAGCATGTGATTCATCAATTACCAACAAAAAATCCTGCGGGAAATAGTCAAGTAAAGTGTAGGGTGGTTCGCCGGCTTTTTTGTCAACTAAATGCCTGGAATAATTTTCAATACCGGAACAAAACCCCATCTCATTCATCAGTTCCACATCATAGCGCGTCCGTTGTTCTAATCGCTGGGC